>JAEWNM010000058.1 GCA_023392755.1 Bacillota bacterium | reverse complement strand
CTGTCGGTGCATATCAGCCGCCTTCGGGAAAAAATTGGCGCGGAGTACATCCGCACGGTGCGGGGGGTGGGTTACCAATGGGAGAATACGCCGTAGCGGCGCTTTTAGGCGGGGTGGCGGCACTGCTGGCCGCCCTTGTTTTTGTTTGCGCTCTGCAAGCCATCCGCCATGGGCGGGAGGCTGTCCGGCTGCACGACCAGATCATGCGCTTTTTGTCGGGAGAGATCAAAACGCCCGGCTTCAGCGTGCGGGACAACCGCTTTGCGCTGTTTGAAAACGCGGTGATCGAGCTGGAAACGCGCCTTTTGCAAAGCGAGGATAACAGAAATCAGGAGATACGCAAAAACGAAAAGCTGCTGACGGATATCTCCCACCAGCTGAAGACGCCTATCTCCGGCCTGAAGCTGTACTGCGAAATGGACGGTGGTGCTCACCTTGAGCAGCAGTTGAAGCTGCTGGGCCGCATGGAGCACCTTATCGGCTCGCTTCTTCGGCTGGAGAGGCTGCGGGCCGACGGCTATGTGTTCTGTTTTGAAATCAAAAAGCTATCCGGCATCGTTCAGGACGCGTTGGCAAGGGTCATGCCGCTGTTTCCGGGCAGGCATGTCGAAGTGTCCGGTGAGGCGGAGCTTAGCTGCGATGAAAACTGGCTGGGCGAAGCCTTTATGAACCTGATCAAAAATGCCTGCGAGCATACCGGGGAGAACGGGCGGATCAGCATTGCGATTGAGCAGGCCGAAAGCTCGGTTTTCTGCACCGTTTCGGACGATGGCGGCGGCGTGCCGCCCGGGGAGCTGGGCAGCCTGTTCCGCCGCTTTTTTCGCAGCTCATCGCCTTCCGCTTCCCAAGGGGTGGGCGTGGGCCTGGCCATTGTCCGTGCCATTGTGGAAAAACACCACGGCACCATATCCGCCGAAAACGCGCATGGCGGGCTTCGGGTTACGTTTTGCTTGCCGCTGTTGCACCACCGCCTTAAGAAAACGTAAGGATGCAGTCACAAGGCCGCAAGCTTCCGGCGGTACAATGGGTGCATAAGGGGGGGACACGCTATGGAAATTATGCGGTGCCAGGCGCTTTGCAAGACCTTTGCTTCGGGCGAAACGGCGGTACATGCGATACGGGATATCAGCTTATCCTTTGACAAGGGCGAGTTTGTGGCGGTCACCGGGCCCAGCGGATCGGGCAAATCCACGCTGCTGCATATACTGGGCGGGCTGGAGTACCCCACCTCCGGCAAGGTGTTCTTTCAGGATGCCGATCTTTTCGCCTATAACGACAATCAGCTTTCGGTGCTTAGGCGGCGGCGGTTTGGCTTTGTATTTCAATCCTACAATCTTGTCAAGGAACTGACCGGTTATGAAAACATACTGCTTCCGGTGATGCTGGATAAAAAGCAGCCGGATCAAAAATATATCGACAGGCTGATTGACATGCTGGAGATAGGGGACAGGGTAAGCCACCTGCCCGGCGCATTATCGGGCGGGCAGCAGCAGCGCATTTCCATTGCTCGTGCCCTTGCCAACAAGCCTGCCGTTTTGTTTGCCGACGAGCCCACCGGGAACCTGGACGGCAAAACAGGCCGGGAGGTGCTCTCCCTCTTGCGCTTTGTGGGGCAGGAGCTGGGCGTAACGCTGATACTGGTGACCCACGACCTGGCCATTGCCGAGCAGGCCGGCCGTATTTTATCGCTTTGCGACGGCGCGGTGGTTTCAGACAGCGGCCTGGGTACGCAGCCATGAGAAAGACGCCTACCGTCAACACGCTGGCGCTGGGCAGCATACGCCTGCGGCGGCGGCAATACGCAACGCTGGTGACCGGTATCATGCTGGCGATCTTCTTCACATCCTCCTTGATGCTTATAGGACAGAGCATTTTCCATACCTATCAGGAGCGCCGTTTTCGCCAGTTGGGCAGGCAGGATGCCGCTTTGCTGGATGCGGAGGAGGCATCCCCTCAGGCATTGCTGGAAAGCGGATATGTGAAAAGCGTCGGCAATGTTTTCATCATCGGCGAAACAGAGGGCCGCCAAATCGCCATCGCCTATTATGATGAGATGGGGGAGGCGCTGGCTTATAAGCAGTGTGTGCAGGGCCGCATGCCCGAGGCGGTTGGTGAAATCGCTGTGGAACGCTCAAAACTTCAAAGGATGCGGACGGATGCCCAATTGGGCGATGTATTGACACTGTCGTTAAAGGTGCCGGACGGGGACGACTTTTTGCCGGACGCGGTCACAAAAGCATATACGCTGGTAGGCATTCTTACTGATCAGACTACGTATCAGATTGGATATTCCCGCTTTAGCCCCATGAAATATTTGAAGTATCCCGGTGCGGTGGTCTATCGCGGTGAACAGGTGGAGGCGGGCGGGCGGCCCGTCATCCACCGGCTTTTGCAGCTTGCGCCGAACGTTACAAGTAAGGAGTTCAACGCATATGCCGAAACCACGCTGCATCATAACTGGACGGATTATTTTGGTTTTGACTTGCTTTATGATTACTATGAAAGCAGCATCCTGCTGATCTTTGTAGGTATATTGGGCGTGGTTTTAATCCTGGTGGCGTGCATGGGGATCATAGGCGCGTTTTCCATGATGCTCTCTGACCGGCGCGCCCAGATCGGCATGTTGCGCGCCGTTGGTTCAACCCGCAGGCAGATTCGCCGAATCTTTGGGCGCGAGGCCCTTGTCATTGCTCTCATCGTTTCACCGGCCGCCATACTGCTCTCGCACCTTGCCGTATGGGGGCTATGCAGGCTGCTGGACGGCGGGCTGCTTTTCTATTCGGCGGTATGGTTTTTGCCGCTGGAATTACTGCTGTCCGTCGCCTTTGTGATGACCGCGGCGTTTATACCGCTTTTTCAGGCTTCCCGCGTTTCGCCCATGCAGGCCATACGCGAAACCTCGCTGCTGCGGGCGAAAAAGCATATGCGCATCCGGGCAAAGCAAGCCTATTGGCCCCCCCGTCTGCTGGCCTGGCGGTACATGCGGCTGTACCGGGCAAAACAGGTGGGTGTTTCCGTGGTAACCGCTTTGGGCTTGGTCATTTTGACATTGGGCGTCGATATGGCGGTATGGAGCATGCGCTACAGCGGGCCAAGAGCCTATGACTTCACCATCAGCACCTATTGGGAAAACGACTTTGTGGAAAAAAACGCGTTCCGGCCGCTTTTGACGGACGCAGACTTATGGGACGCGGCGGCACTGCCGCGGGTTGAGAATATGCAGGCATCCAAAGCTGTTCATGTCAACCTGTTGGTGGATAATATCAGCGAATACCTGACAGGCCGCGACGTTCCTTGCTCCACCTTTGCCTACTTAACGGACGATGTACAGCTGCTTGGAGAACGGCACCAGTGGCAGGAGGCAGCACGAAAGCGTTACCTGGAGCTTAAAAACTGGCTGGGTACTGATAAAGAATTGCTGGAAACACAATTATCGGCCATAACGCCTGAGATGGCCGAAATGATGAAACCTTATGTTCTTACAGGTGAAATCGACATGGATGCGCTCAATTCCGGCCACGAGGTATTGATTGAGGCGCCTCATAAAATCTATGTGCAATATGAGAAGGATGACGGCGGTATCGTTACGGTATCCAACTATACATCCTTTCCGGACAAGAATGAAAAATACGATAAAGTGCTTGTAAACGATATGTTCCATGCCGGGAATACGCTTTCTCTTTGCCGGCTGTACATGGAAGGCAGCAGCACCATGCGTATGGGTGAGAACGGATACGATTTTGATGCCATCCGCCGCGCAGACAGGACTGTGCGTATCGGTGCGGTTCTATCGGATAATATGCCATGGGAGATAACCTCACACATCCCATCAGGAGATGCGGGGGCGGTGATTACCACCATCGCCGGCCTGAATGCGCTGGGTCTTGAAACCGGCGGGTACAGAACGCTAACCTTGACAATGATGAGCAATACCGACGAAAAAACATTGAAGTATGCGGAAACGGCGCTTTCTGATATCTCAAAGCGCGCGGATGAAATGGACTTTTATTCCTCCTATGAATCAAAGCAGGAAGCCGACAGGTGGGATATGATGGTCACAGTCATCCTTTTCGCGATTGCCATTTTGTTTTTCACAATCTGTGTTGGCATGGTCAATAACGCTGTCACCGGCCGCATCCGTTCCGACAAGCGGGCTATCGGCACGCTTCGGGCGGTGGGCGCGCCTCTTCGTGTCATCATAGCCACCTATCTTCGCCAGGTGGCGATCATGCTGGGCTGGGGCATTGGGGCGGGTATAGCATCCAGCGCCGGCATCCTTGCCTACCAGGCGTATCTGAAAAACTTTATGGCATCCATGATACTGCCGTTGCTTGGTTTTGGCACGCTGTACATCCTGATGATTCTCCTCTTTTGCGGGCTAAACCTTCGTGCCCGCATCCGTGGAATCGTGCGCTCCAGCATCATCGATAACATCCGTGAGCTGTAGGAAAGGGAGGCCAAACAATGCGCAAGCTTATATTCTGCATATGCATGCTGATCCTTTTTGTTCCCTGCGCGTGTGCGCTGGCGGCTGAATCGCCCTTTGAAATAGACACGGTTCATACCTATGCCGGCATGGACCGCCCTTATGGGCAGGGGTATGCGCCGGTCGCCTCCGGCAGTACCATAACCGTTGTTCTTCCCCTTTTGTCCGATATCGCACAGGGCAATATCACGGCTGTCCTTGCGCCCAAAAATACCGAAGTTGCGCCCTTTAAGCTGCAGGGGCTGGAAAAGCGGTTTTCGCGTAAGGAACACAGATTTTCGTTAGGCAGCGCAAGCGCCTATCTTGTGACCTTCAAACTGGAGCTGTACGCATCCCGCCGAAAAGGCGAATATCCGCTAAGCGTTACTGTTTCCGGCCTTGACGGCCAAGGGAACGCAATCGCGCAGACATTCGACCTGGAAGCCATCGTAGCGGATGGGATTGAGGACGCCCAGGTGCCCCAGGCGGAGATTACCGCGTTTGAGGCGGGCGGCGAATATCTGAACGCGGGGGAGGATGGCGCGGTCCGGCTTAAGGTGCGCAATACCAGCGATATCCGCGCGATGAAGAACATAACGGTCAGGCTGCAGGACGCGTCGGGGGATATACTGCCCTTGAGCGTGGATACGGTTCGTATCGGGCAGCTTTCCGCCGGCGAGGACGCCGAATGCGTCATTCCGGTACAGGTCGCCCAAAAGGCTGCCGCCCAGCTTCATACCGTCGAAATTACAATTCAATACACCTATGGCGGCGGAAAGTCGGCAAGTTCGTCCGTCAAACATACGGTGGATGTCCGGCAGCCCGTGCGCCTTGCGTATACCGAAGCCGTGCTTCCCGTACGGGTAACCCAGGGGGATGTGCCCTCCTTTTCCATGACGCTGATGAACATGGGCAAGAGCACCATCAGCAACGCGCTGCTGACCTTCAATATTCCGGGCCTCTCAAATGGCGGCAGCGTGCTGGCCGGAACCATCGCCCCCGGCGAGAGCAAGGCCGCGTCCACCAATTTCCGGGTGGACAGCGGCACATTGGGCGAGGTGAGCGGCACGCTTGCCATAACCTATGAGGACGCCTACGGCGAAGCGCACAAAATAGAGCTTCCTATGAAGACGGTAATAGAAGAAAAGGTGGTTCAGGTGTATGGCGCGCAGGAGGAAAAGAAGAAGGAAGAGAGGCATCCGCTGTGGGTTCCCTATACCGCCTGCGCGGCATTGGCTTTATTGCTGATTCTTCAAAGGATATGGCTGCTAAGAAAAATACGCGTGCTGGAAGA
>JAEWNM010000051.1 GCA_023392755.1 Bacillota bacterium | reverse complement strand
CGTGATGGAAACCCGCCCGCTGAGCCACGACAAACGCTGGCGCCTGGTGGAGATCATCGAAAAGGCGAAGTGAGCCGTCGTAAAGGAGGAAAACCCCTATGATCCAGCCGCAAACGCGACTGAAGGTGGCCGACAATTCCGGCGCCAAGGAAATCATGTGTATCCGTGTCCTGGGCGGCTCCTTCCGCCGGGATGGGTCCATTGGCGATATCATCGTGGCCAGCGTCAAGACGGCCACCCCCGGCGGCACCGTCAAGAAGGGCGATGTGGTCAAGGCCGTTGTGGTACGCATGCGCAAGCAGAAGCGCCGCCCCGACGGCAGCTACATCCGCTTTGACGACAACGCCGCCGTCATCATCAACGAGCAAAAGATGCCCCGCGGGACCCGTATCTTCGGGCCTGTCGCCCGGGAACTGCGCGAGAAGGATTTCATGAAAATCGTCTCGCTGGCCCCGGAAGTACTGTAAGGAGGTGTGACGATAATGCATATCCGCTCCAAAGACCAGGTCGTTGTCATCTCCGGTGACGATAAGGGCAAGAAGGGCAAGGTCCTCACCGCCTATCCCAAGACCGGCAAGGTCGTCGTGGAAGGCGTCGCCGTTGTCACAAAGCATCAAAAGCCACGCAGGCAGGGCCAGCCCGGCGGCATCATCCACAAGGAAAGCGCCATCGACGCTTCCAATGTGATGCTCGTCTGCCCCAAGTGCGGCGCTGCCACAAGAATCGGCCGCATGGCGGATATCGTGGAGAAGGCTGACGGCGAAAAAGTCAAAAAAATGGTCCGCGTCTGCAAAAAATGCAAGGCGAAGATCGACTGATAAAGGGAGAGGAGACGGCAAATGGCTACCAGAATTCACGATAAATACTTTGCCGAAGCTGTGCCTGCCCTGAAGCAGAAATTCGGCTACAAGAACGTTATGGAGATCCCCAGGCTGGAGAAGGTTGTCATCAACATGGGTTTGGGCGACTGCAAGGACAACGCCAAGGCGTTGGAAGGCGCTGTGGCGGAGCTGACCGCCATCGCCGGCCAGAAGGCCCAAATCACAAAGGCCCGCAAGAGCATCGCCAACTTCAAGGTGCGCGAGGGCATGAACATCGGCGCAAAGGTCACCATCCGGGGCACCCGGATGGAAGAGTTCATCGATAAATTGATGAATGTGGCACTTCCCCGTGTGCGCGACTTCCGCGGCGTTTCCGCAAAGGCTTTTGACGGCCGCGGCAACTATGCCCTGGGCATCCGTGAACAGCTCCTGTTTCCTGAAATCGATTACGACAAGGTGGAAAAAGTACGGGGCATGGAAATCATCTTCGTAACCTCCGCCAAGACGGATGAGGAATGCATGGAACTTTTACGGCTCCTGGGTATGCCGTTCGCACAGTAAGGGAAGGAGGAAAAAACAAAGTGGCTAAAACCAGCATGATATTAAAGCAACAGAGGCCAGCGAAATTCTCCACCCGCGCCTACACCCGCTGCCGCCTGTGCGGCCGGCCCCATTCGGTGCTTCGCAAGTACGGTGTGTGCCGCATTTGCTTCAGAGAATTGGCCTATGCCGGCCAAATCCCCGGTGTCCGCAAGGCCAGCTGGTAAGCGGGGAAGAACGGAAGGAGGTTCCACCATGGTTGTGAATGATCCCATCGCCGATATGCTGACCCGCATCCGCAATGCGCAAGTCGCCAAGCATGACGCTGTGACGCTGCCCGCAAGCAACCTTAAAAAGTCCATCGCCAGGATTCTGCTGGCGGAAGGATATGTAAAGTCCATCGATTTTCAGGACGAAGGCCCTGCCGGAAGCATCAAACTTGTTTTGAAATACGTCAACGGCAAGCAGCAGCCTGTGATTGCCGGCCTCAAGCGTATCAGCCGCCCCGGCTTGCGCGTGTACGCCCGCTGCGAAGAATTGCCCAAGGTGCTCGGCGGTCTGGGTATCGCCATCATCAGCACCTCCAAGGGCTTGATGACCGACAAGGAAGCCCGCAGGAGCGCCATCGGCGGCGAAGTGCTGGCTTACATCTGGTAAACCGACTGTCAATGGAGGTGCGATTATGTCTCGAATCGGAAAGCTTCCGATCACTGTCCCCACGGGCGTGACGGTCACGGTTTCCCAGGACAACACCGTTACGGTGAAAGGCCCCAAGGGACAACTGTCCCAATGGGTAAACCGCGATATTACCGTGCATCAGGAAGGGAATGTACTGACCCTTGCCCGCCCCACGGATTCCAAGCCCCACAAGGCGCTTCACGGGCTGTACCGCAGCCTCGTCCACAACATGGTGGTGGGCGTCACCGATGGCTTTTCAAAATCTTTGGAGCTGGTGGGCACCGGCTACCGCGCTGCGGTTGAAGGCAAAAAGCTGACGCTGAACGTGGGCTATTCCCATCCCGTGGTTTTTGAAGCCCCGGAAAATATCACCTTTGAAACCCCCGCCCCCACCAAAGTGGTGGTCAAGGGCATCGACAAGCAGCAGGTGGGCAGCCTTGCCGCCGACATCCGCGCCGTCCGCGAGCCCGAACCCTATCTTGGCAAGGGCATCAAGTACGAGACCGAGCGGATTCGCCGCAAGGAAGGCAAGACCGGCAAGAAGTAAGAAAGGGAGTGAACGCACATGTTCAAAAAGCGTGACCGCAATGAGATCCGCGTGATCCGCCACGCGCGCGTCCGCAAAAAGATCAGCGGCACCCCGAATGCGCCGCGTCTTTCCGTCTACCGCAGCCTGAACCATATCTACGCCCAGATCATCGACGATACCAAAGGCACCACCTTGGTATCTGCCTCCACCATGGACCCCAATTTGAAGGGTCAGTTGGGTGAGGCCGACAAGAAGGGCGCTTCCAAGCTTGTTGGCAAGCTCGTCGCCGAGCGTGCCCTCCAGGCCGGCATCAAGCAGGTGGTTTTCGACCGGGGCGGCTATGTGTATACCGGCCGTGTCGCGGAACTGGCTGCCGGCGCCCGGGAAGCCGGGCTGGATTTCTGATTAGAAGGAGGACACACGCATGCAACGCAACGAACAGGTCAGCGAGTTCAAAGAAAAGCTGGTCGCTGTCAACCGCGTCGTCAAGGTCGTCAAGGGCGGCCGCAACTTCCGCTTTTCAGCGCTGGTTGTGGTGGGCGATGAAAAAGGCCGTGTAGGCGCCGGCATGGGCAAGGCCGCTGAAATACCCGAAGCCATCCGCAAGGCGGTGGAAGATGCAAAAAAGCATCTGGTAACCGTGCCCATGAAGGGTACCACCATTCCCCATGAGGCGGTAGGCTATTATGGCACCGGCAAAGTGGTTCTCCTCCCCGCCCAGGAAGGCGCCGGGATCATCGCCGGCGGCGGCGCCCGCGCCGTGCTGGAGATGGCAGGGGTCAAGGATATCCGCACCAAGTCTTTTGGCACAAGCAATCCCATCAACATGGTGAAAGCCACATTGACTGGGCTTAAAACCCTTCGTTCCGCCGAACAGGTGGCGCGGCTTCGCGGCAAGACCGTGGAAGAACTGCT
Source organism: Bacillota bacterium (assembly GCA_023392755.1). GTDB lineage: Bacteria > Bacillota > Clostridia > Christensenellales > Aristaeellaceae > JAEWAH01. Next base: position 4,327 of record JAEWNM010000051.1, on the reverse strand, counting down.
GGGCTGAGGAGGAAATGACAATGAAGCTGAAAATTACATTGATCAAATCTCCCATATCCAGCCTGCAAAAGCACATCGACACCGTGAAAGCCCTGGGCCTGCACAAAGTAGGCCATAGCGTCATCAAGGAGGACAATCCCTGCATTCGCGGGCAAATCTTCCGGGTGAAGCATATGGTCACCGTGGAAGAAATCAGCGAGTAAGGAGGGAGAACCCATGAAGCTGCACGAGTTGAAACCCGCACCGGGTTCCACCACCGCGCCCAAGCGCCTTGGCCGGGGCACTGGCTCAGGCCTTGGCAAAACCTCCGGCAAGGGCCACAAGGGTGCCCGCGCCCGTTCCGGCGGCGGCAAGGGCCCCGGCTTTGAAGGCGGCCAGATGCCGCTTACCCGCCGCGTTCCCAAGCGCGGTTTTACCAATATCTTCGCTAAGGAATACGCGACCGTAAACGTAGAGCGCCTGGACATTTTCGAGGACGGAGCTGTTGTTACTGTCGAGTCTCTCATGAGCGCCGGCATCATCAGGAAGACATTGGACGGCGTGAAGATTCTGGGCGGCGGCGAGCTGACCCGGAAGCTGACTGTGAAGGCGGACAAGTTCACAGAATCTGCCAAAGAAAAGATCGAGGCTCTCGGCGGGAAAGCCGAGGTGATTTAGCCATGTGGGAAACCCTTCGCAATGCCTGGCGGGTGGAAGACCTGCGCAAGAAGATCCTCTACACATTGGGGATGCTGTTGATTTTCCGGCTGGTTGGTGTCATTCCCGCCCCTGGCGTGGATGTCATCGCGGCAAGGGAGTACTTCAAAACCGACGCGCTTCCGCTTTTGGACCTGGTTAATATGATGACGGGCAGCAATTTCTCCAACATGACCATCATGGCCATGGGGATTACCCCGTACATCAACTCTTCCATCATCATGCAGCTTTTGACCATCGCCATTCCGGCGTTGGAGCGCATGCAGAAGGAAGGGGAGGACGGCCGCAAGAAAATCGCCCAAATCACCAGGTATGTCACCGTGGGTCTGGCTGTCGTTCAGGCTATTGGCCTGGTAGCCGGCCTGGGCTTCATCAAGGCCGGCTGGTTCAACTATGTACTGGTCGGCATCAGCATGGCCGGCGGTACGGCATTGGCCATGTGGATTGGTGAACGCATTACGGAAAAGGGCATTGGCAACGGTATTTCCCTCCTGATCTTTGCCGGTATCGTGAACAACCTGTTTACCAGCTTGATCAGCAGCATCGTCGACGCCACCACCATTTCCGCCTGGATGTCGATACTGGCTATTATACTGGCCGCATTGGTGATGATTACTGTGGTCACCTTTGTGGACATGGGTGAGCGCCGGGTCCCCGTTCAATATGCAAAGCGTGTGGTGGGCCGCAAGATGTATGGCGGACAAAGCACCCACATTCCCATGAAGGTGAACTCCACGGGCGTACTGCCCCTGATCTTTGCTTACTCCTTCATGGCTTTCCCCGGTACCATCATTCAATTGCTAAGCGGCAAGGATAGCGGCATATCCGTGTGGTGGGCACGGTACATGGGCAGCACAAGCCCCGCGTACCTCATCATTACGGCCCTGCTGATCATCGCCTTTACGTACTTCTATACATCCATCAGCTTCAATCCCCAGGATATCAGCAAAAACGTGCAGCAGCAGGGCGGCCTGATACCCGGCATCCGCTCGGGCAAGGCTACGGTGGACTTCTTAAAGCGCACCAGCTCCCGCCTTACACTGTTCGGCGCGCTGTTCCTGGCCATACTGGCTACGGTCCCCACCCTTCTGACGTTGCAGTTGCAGAGGCAGATTCCCTTTGCGGCATCTTCCCTGCTCATCGCCGTCAGCGTGGCGTTGGAAACCACCCGCCAGATGGAGAGCCAGCTCACAATGCGGCATTACAAGGGATTCCTATAAGGGCCGTACGGCTGAAAGCGAGCGCAGCCGCAGAATTTTTGTTCTGCATGCGTTGTCGCCATCGCCTGCAAGGGCCGGCAGCTTATGCGTTTATAAGCTTCCTCCCTTTGCAGGCGCGGCTCCTGGCCTTGCGCCCGTTTTGGGCCGGAGGGGCATTTGGCGCAAGGCATATCATGGGCCGATCATTTCCTGCATAGGCTAATAGAAGCGGCCTCGCCGGCGGAAAGGAAGGAACGCGCATGAACATCATCTTTCTGGGGCCTCCGGGGGCTGGCAAAGGCACTCAGGCACAGCGGATATGCTCACAGTTGGGGATTCCTCAAATCTCCACCGGCGACATTCTGCGCCGGGCCATTCGTGAAGGGACGCATATCGGTCTTACGGCCAAGTCCTTTATAGATGCCGGGCAGCTTGTTCCGGATGATGTGGTCATTGCCATCGCAGCCGAGCGGCTGAGGGAGAAGGATTGCGAAAAGGGATATATCCTGGATGGATTCCCCCGCACCGTGCCCCAGGCCCAAGCGCTGAAGACCATTGCCCGCATCGATGCTGTACTGAATCTGGATGTGCCGGATGAGGACCTGATATCCCGGCTTTCCGGGCGCAGGGTATGTTTAAAGTGCGGCGCCACGTATCATTTGAACCATCTGGATGGGCGGACGGACTGTGCCGCCTGCGGCGAGAAGCTCATCCAGCGCGATGACGACAACGCGGAGACGGTCAAAAACCGTCTGGCGGTATACCACCGCCAGACAGCGCCGCTGGTAGAATACTACCGGTCGGCAGGGCTTTTGAAAACCGTCAGCGGAGCCCAGGGGATGGAAGAAACATTTCAGGCTATCCTCAAGGCTTTAGGGGTCGAATCATGATTTATCTGAAAAATCCCGAACAGATTGGCAAAATGCGTGAAGCTGGAGCCGTCCTGTACGAAGTTTTGCAAAAGCTTCGGGATGCCGTCAAGCCGGGCGTCACTACGGCCGCCCTGGACGTGTATGCCGAGCAGCTTATTCGCAAGCACAAGGCAGTACCCTCCTTCCTGCATTACCACGGCTACCCGGCTACGCTGTGCACCAGTGTGGATCACCAGGTGGTCCACGGCATTCCGGCCGAGGATGTGGTGCTGAAGGAAGGCTCGATCATCAGCATCGACTGTGGTCTGGTGCTCGATGGCTGGCAGGCGGACAGCGCCTTTACCATTGGCGTTGGCGAAATCTCCGCACAGGCCGCTTCCCTGATTGAGATCACCGAGCAGTGCTTCTGGAAGGGGATCGCTAAGGCCGTGGCGGGCAACCGCCTGGGGGATATTGGCCACGCCGTGCAGACCTGGGCGGAAGCCCACGGGTATTCCGTGGTGCGCGACCTCACCGGGCACGGCATTGGCCGGGCCATGCATGAGGAGCCCAGCGTGTTCAACTTTGGCGAGGCCGGTCACGGCATCCGCTTGCGCCGTGGCATGACGCTGGCTATAGAGCCCATGATCGCTGCCGGCGGCTGGCCGGTGGAGGAAGCGGATAACGGTTGGACCTTCTCTACCAGAGATAAGAGTCTCGCCGCGCATTATGAGCATACCATTGCCATCACCGACGGGCTGCCTGAGGTGCTGACCCTTCCCGGGTTTACCTGGAAGGAGGAGAATGCTTGAGGCCCATTCCCTTTGAAGTTGGGCGCGTGGTTCAGTCCACACAGGGGCGCGACCGCGGCCGTTTGTTCATCATAATATCCATAGCGGACGGTGATTTCATACGGATGGCAGACGGGGATCTGCGCAAAGCGGAGCATCCCAAGCGCAAAAAAATCAAGCACCTGCATATCAAGCCTGCCTTCTTCCCGGAGCTTGCAAGTAAGCTTCGCGCAAACATCGCCGTTAGCGACAGCGAGCTTCGAAAAGCATTGCAAAGCGCGGCGCAGGAACTGACCACACGCAAGGAGGGTTGCGGACTTGTCCAAGAATGACGTCATTGAAATGGAAGGCCACGTGATTGAGGCGCTTCCCAACGCCATGTTCCAGGTGGAGCTGCCTAATGGCCATCGCATCATGGCCCATATCTCGGGCAAAATGCGCATGAACTTCATCCGCATCTATCCCGGTGACAAAGTTACCATTGAATTATCTCCCTACGACCTCACACGGGGCCGCATCACCTGGCGCAGCAAGGGCTGAGCTTCGGAAACGCCGGTCATTCCGGCGGTTCCTTACCAACAATATCCCGCCCGCCGGGCGGATGCAAGGAGGATTCTCCCATGAAAGTCAGGCCTTCCGTCAAACCCATCTGCGAAAACTGCAAGATCATCAAGCGCAAGGGCCGCGTAATGGTCATCTGCGAAAATCCCAAGCATAAGCAGAAGCAAGGCTGAGCCCAGGGGCTCTGCCCCTGGACCCCGCGAAAGGCTCCGAAGCCGAAGCGCCGCCT
>JAEWNM010000040.1 GCA_023392755.1 Bacillota bacterium | reverse complement strand
GTGCAGCGAGGGAAAAACTCAACAAAGTGGCGATAGCCACTTTGTTGATACGCTGAGCCGCTTTCCTTCAGCGTTGGAAAGCGGCTTTGTTCTAAAACGCACAGCAGAAAAAGGGCGTCGTCATTTCCTTGATGCTTGTTCGCTGTATAGAAATTCATTCAGAATATCCACATTCTTGGCCAGGTTGGGCGCCAATACAGACATGCCGGATATCATCTTACTGGCGTACGCGCCTTTGGCGGGTACCTGCATGGATTCGAAGGTGGCCTCCTTGGCCATCAGCGCCGTAGGGATCAGCCCGATGGCCTCCGCCGCGGAAACGTTGGTAACCACATTGTCCAGGTTATCCAGCACCAGCTCGCCAATCTCATCCCAGCTCAGCCTCATGAGCTTGTGGAAGGCCGCCTCCACCACCGTGCGCTGCCGGTCGGTGCGCGCGAAATCGCTGTCGATCTTTCGGATTCGGCTGAAGGAAAGCGCCTGCTTTCCCGTCAGGTTTTGCAGCCCCGACTTTTTCAGAAGGCCATCATTCTGCCTTTTCCCCATCTTCAGGTTGTAATACTGCAAAATGCTGTTCAGCTGCGTCCGTTCCCTGCTGGAAACGTCGATTTCCACACCGCCGATGGCGTCAACCAGATCGGCCATGCGGCTGAAGTTTACTGATATGTAAGCATCCGGCTCAATGCCGAAGTTGGCATCCAGCGTTTTCAGCAGCAGCTCCGCCCCGCCATAGGCGTAGGCGGCGTTGATGCGCGTGGAGCCCTTGCCGGGAATCTTCACGTACATATCCCGCAGAAATGATACCAGCTTAATGGTTTTCGACTTTGGGTCAAGCTGGGCCAGCATGATAACGTCGCTGCGGCCGCGGCTCTTCGGGGAGTAGGTGTCGGTGCCGATAAGCAGAAGCTGGAACATATCCGTCTTGGGCGCCACAAAATCGTCCGGCAGCACCAGATACTCGTTCAGCTCCCCCTCCTCTCCCTCGGGAATCGTCTCTGCCAGCAGCTGCAAAAGCTCCTCCTTGCTCATTTCCTCTTCCTGTCCGGCCGCCCGGGAAGGAAGCGCAAAGCACAGCACCATCAGCGCAGCCAGCACCGCGCAAAGCGTCCTGGTAAAAAACCGTTTCATGATAGCCATAAAAATCCTCCTGCCCCGCAAGCAGATTTCGACAATTTGCTTACCTTTCTTTAAAACGGCTATTGGATGGGGAATCCTGCATATCCCACAAAAAGCTCCCGTCCAATTACTGGTAATAGTCCGGATCAAAACGCAGCACGCATTCATGTTTACTATCCAGTTCAGCGGCATAGGCCTCAATTTTCTCTTTCAGCCCCGCCGTATCCTTCCAACCGGCGGGTACCGTCACATCAAAGAGCAGGGTAATTCTGTCCGAATGCTTCACCCTGCGGAAATCGTGCAGCTTAAGCCTTGTATCCACCGACAGAAGGAATGCTTCCATCAGTGCCCGGATATCGATCGTCGCCTGGTCATCGGTAACAATGGGGTCCATGTGGATAAGCAGCGGTATATCCATTTCCAGGGAAATATCCCGCTCGGCATGGTCGATGAGCTCGTGGATCGATACGATGTCCGCTTTGGCCGACACCTCCGCGTGGACGGAGGCAATACTGCGCCCAGGCCCGTAATCGTGAATCACCAAATCGTGCACCCCAAGGATGCCTTCATAGGAAAGCAGCTTTTCTATAAGCCGGTCGTTTAGCTCCCGGCTGGGCCGCTGGCCCAGCAGCCGGTCCGCCGTCCCCTTGCACACCTGGTAGCCCGTTCTCAGTACGAATAGCGCCACAAGTATACCCATGTAGCCGTCAAGATGAATGCCGGACAGCCTGTCAATCAGCATGCCCAGCAAAACGCCGCCGCTGGCCAGTACATCGGATATGGAATCCTTGGCCGCGGCCTTAAGCGGCGCTGAGTCGATGGCCTTGCCCAGGCGACTGTAAAATAAATACAGCCAGCCTTTGAGAAGGATACCTCCCGTTAGGACGATCCATGATACCATGGAAAAATCCGGCGCCGTCGGCGCTATGATGCCGGAGATGCCCTCCTTCAAAAGCTCAAACCCCATCAGCAAAATCAAGACACCAACGCCTAAGGCGCCGATATACTCCATCCGCCCATGCCCAAAGGGGTGATCCTTGTCCCCGGGCTTTTGTGCCATGCGGGAGCTGACCAGGGATACGATGGCACCGCCCGCGTCCGACAGATTATTGGCGGCGTCCGCCGTCACGGCCACGGAGCCGGAGAATAGGCCGATCATGAATTTTGCCAGGGACAGCAACACATTGACGCATATGCCAACCGTCGCGCCCAGTGTGGCATATGCCGCCCGGACAGGCTGGCTGCCTGTATCCTGATGGTTTTTGACAAACCACTTCAAAAACAATCCGGTCACCCTGGTTCCCCCCGTAAAACAATGTTTACCAAACAGTATACCACCATTTTCCTGTAAATGCATCCGTTTTTTCAAAATACGCGGTTAGCCCATGCTCACTTTGCACGGTTTGCGCCGCGCGACGCGCCGAATCAGCCCTTGTGCAACAAAACCCCTTTACATTTCCGTCCCGTTGCATATAATAGATGAAGTATATGACCATGATGGGGACGGGCCTGGAAATAGTCCTTTGAGCGAGCCGGCGTTGGTGGAAGGCCGGCAAGGGCGGCCATGCCGGATCACCCCGGAGTTTCCGCACCGAAGGCAGCGCCCAAAGTGCGGACGGGCTGCTCCCGTTACAGAGCCGCAAGCAAAGTTGACGTTTGCGCAAAGAGGGCGTTTTTCACGCCAACCTGGGTGGTACCGCGGAGCAATCCGTCCCAAGAAAACTGGGGCGGTTTTTTTCATTCTCCGCCAAAGCCGATTATGGACACGGGAGGTTCATTATGTATCAAAAAGTGCCCACAGACATGAATTTTGCGGCCCGGGAAAAGGAAATCACGGCCTTCTGGAAGGATAACGGCATCATCGAGAAAAGCCTGCATCACAGGGACGGCGCCGCGGAATCCTTCACCTTTTTCGACGGGCCGCCCACAGCCAACGGCAAGCCCCACATCGGCCATGTGCTCACCCGCTCCATCAAGGACCTGATTCCGCGATACCAGACCATGAAAGGCAAGCGCGTTTTGCGCAAGGCCGGCTGGGATACCCATGGCCTGCCTGTTGAATTGGAAGTGGAAAAGCAGCTGGGGCTGGACGGCAAACCGCAAATCGAGGCTTACGGCATTGAACCCTTTATCGCCGCCTGCAAAAAAAGCGTGTGGAAGTATCTGCACGAGTGGGAGGAGATGTCGGAGCGCGTTGCCTTCTGGGTAGACATGGAGCATCCCTATATCACCTATGAGGATAACTATATCGAATCCGTGTGGTGGAGCCTCAAGGAGATTGCCAAGCGCGATCTCCTGTATAAAGGCCACAAGGTTGTCCCCTACTGCCCGCGCTGCGGCACCGCCCTTTCCAGCCATGAGGTGGCCCAGGGCTACAAGGAGGTCAGCGACCTGAGCGCTTTTGTGCGCTTTGCCGTAAAGGGCGAAAAGGATACATACCTCCTGGCCTGGACAACCACGCCCTGGACACTGCCCAGCAACGTGGCCCTGTGCGTCAACGCCAGGGAGGAATACTGCCGCGTATCCGTAAGCGGCCAGACCTATATCATGGCCAAGGCGCTCATTCCCTCCGTATTCTGTGAGCATGACGCGGCAGAGGCCCAAGTGAAAGCTGTCTTCCCCGGCGAAAAACTCAAAGGCATGGAGTACGAGCCGCTATACAATTATGCCAACCCCAAGGAAAAGGCCTGGTACGTGGTCTGCGACAGCTATGTCACCTTAACCGACGGCACAGGCATTGTGCATATCGCCCCGGCTTTCGGCGAGGACGACGCCCGTGTGGGCCGCGAAAACAGCCTGCCGTTCGTGCAGCTTGTAGACACCCAGGGCAAGTTCGTTTCCGGTACGCCCTGGGAGGGCGTATTCGTCAAACAGGCCGATCCCGCCATACTGGCCGACCTGAAGGAACGCGGCCTGCTTTTCAAAACCGCGGCCTATACCCACAATTACCCCTTCTGCTGGCGGTGCGACACGCCGCTTCTGTACTATGCCCGTGCCACCTGGTTTATCCGCATGACCGCCCTGAAGGACGACCTTCTGCGCAATAACCGCAGCGTCAACTGGCTGCCGGACAACATCAAGGAAGGCCGCATGGGCAACTTTCTGGAAAACGTGGTGGACTGGGGCCTTTCCCGAGAACGCTACTGGGGCACGCCGCTTCCCATCTGGCTGTGCGAAGACGGCCATATGCATGTGGTGGGCTCCAAACAGGAACTGAAAGAAATGGCGATCGCGGCTTTTGACGATGTGGAGCTGCACCGCCCCTTCATAGACCAGATCAAACTGAAGTGCCCCGTATGCGGCAAGGAGATGCACAGGGTCAAGGAGGTTATCGACTGCTGGTACGATTCCGGCTCCATGCCCTTTGCCCAGTGGCATTACCCCTTTGAGAACAAGGAAATGTTTGAACAAAACTTCCCCGCAAACTATATCTCCGAAGCCATCGACCAGACCCGGGGCTGGTTCTACACGCTGCTGGCCATCGGCACGCTGCTGTTCAACAAATCCCCCTTTGAAAACTGCATCGTCATGGGCCATGTGCAGGATAAGGACGGCATCAAAATGTCCAAGCACAAGGGTAACGTGGTGGATCCCTGGAGCGTGCTTGACGTACAGGGTGCCGATGCCGTGCGCTGGTACTTTTTTACCGGCGGCGCGCCCTGGCTGCCCAGCCGCTTCTATGCAGAAGCCGTATCCGAATGCCAGCGCAAGTTTATGGGTACGCTGCAAAACACCTACGCCTTCTTCGTGCTCTACGCCAACATTGACAGCTTCGACCCCAAGGAGCATCCGCTGCATAAAGCCCATTTGTCGCTGATGGATAAATGGGTGCTAAGCCGTCTGCATTCCCTCGTCCGCTTTGTGGGAAACGAACTGGATCATTACCGTCTTACCGAGCCGGCCAGGGCCATCGGCGATTTTGTGGATGAATTGAGCAACTGGTACGTGCGCCGTAGCCGTGAACGGTTCTGGGGCAAGGGGATGGCCGGCGACAAGGAGGCCGCCTTCATCACCCTGTACACGGTACTGGAAACACTCTCCCGCCTCATCGCGCCCTTTGTGCCCTACATGGCGGAAGGCATGTATCAAAACCTTGTGCGGAGTGTATTTGCTCTTGCCCCCGAAAGCGTGCATTTGTGCGACTTCCCCGTCTATGATGAGTCCGCCATCGACCCGGCCATGGAAAAGCAGATGGCCGCGCTCATTGATGTGGTGCAGCTTGGCCGTGCCTGCCGCAATGCCGCCTCCATGAAGGTGCGCCAGCCGGTTAATGCGCTGTATGTCAAAGGCGCTTCCTTTGAGGGAGAATATATCGATCTGGCGGAGGATGAGCTGAACGTCAAGCGTGTGATCTTTACCGAAGACGCAAGGGCCTTTACCAGCTACAAGCTCAAACCGCAACTGCGTACCCTCGGCCCCCGCTTGGGAAAGCTGCTGGGCAAATTAAGCCAGCATTTGCTGACGTTGGACGGCAGCGATGTGGTGGATGCCTTTAGCC
>JAEWNM010000315.1 GCA_023392755.1 Bacillota bacterium | reverse complement strand
TTCTGCCATCTGCAAACGCGGGTTTTGCTTGTATGGAGGATAGGGAGGTCGGCATTCCGAAGAATGCCAAGAAAAGGAGTTTGCCTGGGGGATACGGTGGCTTGTATCCCTTAACGCAAGGCCATTGTATCAGCCGAATGTGAACTGCATTTGAACAATAGATGAATTTCAGCTTGGCATAGGGATTTATGGCACTTGCGAAGCTTTCGAATGTGCCTAAGAACCAAGAGGCCGGCCAAATATTGGCCGGCCTCCCGCAAAAGCGTTACCGCTGGGCTTGAATCTCCTGCCGTGTCCGGCGCAGCGCCTGCACCTTGTCGGAGAGCATTTTATCCGTGTCATCCAATAGCGCATCCAGATAATTGAACATATCCTGGCGCAGCGACTCCATTTCCTCTTGGCTGCTCTGGCGCAGCTCTTCCGCCTCAGCCTGTGCACGGGCGACTATTTCCTCTTCGCTTACAATCTGCATGGCGTGCTGCTCCGCCTCATCCACAATTTCCTTGGCCCGCCGCTGGGCATCCGCCACGATACGGCTGGCCTGCTCGTTGCTGGAGCGGTACAGCTCGTCAGCCTTCATCTGGGCGTTGGCAGTGGTCAACTGTGCGGAACGCACGGCCTCATCCACCGTCTGGCGGGCTTTCAGGTTGGCTTCCGACACGGTGTTCTCCGCGCGTGTCCTGGCCTCGCCAATAATCCTGGCCTCGTTTTGAATAATGCTGGCCGACCTTGCAATATCGGCCGGCAGACCCTCCGCCAAATCCTGAAGCATGCCACGAAGCTTGTTCCTGTCTACCATATGCAGATTGGTCATGGGAATTTTGGAGCTGCTCATCAGCAGGCTTTCCATCTGGTCAATGACCTCCCGCGTGTGCTGATCCATGCGTCTACCTCCTTTACATCGGGTCAGTCCGCTTTCCGGCGCGGAAATTTCTGATATATGTCCTCCAGAATGCTAAAAGGCACCAGGGATGATACATCCCCGCCAAAGGCGGCTATTTCCCTGACAACGCCGGAACTGATATAGCCGTGCTGCGGCGATGTCATCATAAACAGCGTTTCCATCTCAGGCGAGATTTGATGGTTTACCTGCGCCATCTGAAACTCGCTGTCGAAGTCGCTTACCGCCCGAAGCCCACGTATGACCACCGTTCCATGTTTTTCCTTCATATAGTCTACCAAAAGACCCTCAAAACAATCCGCTTGAACGCCAGGAATGTCCGCACAGGCTTTCTCAATCATATCCATTCGTCTTTCAACAGGAAAACATCCCAGCTTGTTGGGGTTGCGAAGCACTGCCACCACCACCCGCGGAAAGATGAGCGCCGCCCGGCGGATGATGTCCACATGGCCCAGGGTAATGGGATCAAAGCTACCGGGATATACGCACAGCGTATCCTTCAAACCGTTTCCTCCTTTGCCGCAAGGGTGCAAAGCGTGATGGCCGTATCGCCATAGCGGCGAAAATCCTTCACAATGAATTCCGGGCCGAACCTGGGCGGCGTCTCAAAGGCATGCTCCACAACAATCAGCGCATGTTGGGCAAGTATGCCGCAGGACAGCATATACCCGCACATCTCGCCCGTGTTTGTCATGCTGTAGGGCGGGTCCAGAAACACCAGGTCAAAAGCGTTACGGCCGTGATGGGCCTGGGCTCCGGCGGCACTTTTCCAATCAGCCCGGATTACCCGTGCCTTTTGTCCAAAACCCAGGCGGTCCACATTTTCCTGTATGACCTTTGCCGCCTGGCGGGATGCATCCACAAACACCGCGCTTTCCGCCCCGCGGCTGAGTGCCTCCAGCCCCAGCGCGCCGCTGCCGGCGAACAGGTCAAGAACCGTCCTGCCCTTTACCTCCCACTGAAGAATATTGAACAGGGATTCCCGCACCTTGTCCTGGGTGGGCCTTGTATCCATGCCCTTGGGGGCGTCAATCAGCCTGGATCGGGCCTCGCCGCCAATAATCCGCACGGTGCCCTCCTGCTATACAAGCTGCTCGGGGCCTTTTTGCTGCCGCCGCTGCCGCTCCTTTTTATCCTTGTTCTTCTTCCTGCGCCGGCTTTGGGCGATGCTGGTATGCACCCTTGTCCGCAGCTCCTTGCCCCTTATGTACCCCAGCGCATATCCGGCGGGCACAATCAAGGAAAGCAGCGGGCTTAGCCTTTCCACCAGTAGAACCGCCTGCGCGTTGCCGCTGCCCACGATGCTCACATAAGGCAAAATAACCATCCGCACAGCCAGATGCACAATATCCAGCGCCCCCAGGGAAACAGTGGATTCATAATAGCGCAGCGCGTCGCCTATCTCCGCCTGCCGCCGGTAGGTGGAAAGCCAGTCGGGCAGCACACCCAGGCTGTAAGTCTGCAGCTGTGCCGTGACGGCGACGATGAGCGACAAAAGCACAAAGGGCAGCGCGCCGAGCAACGCGGTGCACAAGCCCTTGGCAGGCATGAAGCAGCGGGCCTTGTCGCTCTCGGGCACCGTTTTTTTCTCGGCCTCCCGCTGAAACATAATCTCGCCAAAGGCTGCGTCCGCCTCCCCGTGGGAAGCGCCGCTCATGTACAAAAAGCCACCGCTCAAAAGAATGAGCGCCCCGTTGGTCAGCACCCTTAAAAACAGATTATCAAACATAAGCAACGAGCCGAATACAAGATAAATGAAAACGGCCACCAGAACACTGCCGGCTACCCGCAAAGCCCGCTTGAACGTCATGACGTCCGCGGCGCTGCCCGTGAGCATGGGCTTGGTGACGATTTTGGGCTTTTTCTTCCCCGGAATGCTTTTTTGCATGGGAACAGTTCCTTTCTATGCCCTTGCCGAAATCAAAGCCGGCAGGATGCCCTTGCCTGTGATAATCCATTGTACCAAATAATCCCGTTCCCCGCAAGGTACGGCGGGGACAACCTGCCTGGACAGCACAAGGGCAGCCAGCGGGCAGCGGGTTTTGGGCAGATACCTGTCATAATAGCCGCCCCCCTGGCCCAACCGGCGGCCGCCGATATCCACCGCCAGGGCCGGAATCAATACAAGCGACAGGTCCTCCGGCGCTATGACCTCCGCCTCATCTCCAGGCTCCATTATATTCCATCGCCCCGGGCGCAAAAAGGCCGGGTCCAATACCCGACGAAACTCCATGACGCCTTTTTCATGGGTTTTGGGCAGCGCCAGTGTTTTCCCGGCCTTCACAATCGTTTCCAAAACAGGCCGGGTATCAATTTCGTATCCCATGGCAGCATAACAGCCCACCGTTCCGGCGTTCTGAAACACGGGCCAGCCCGCAAGGCACGATGCCGCCGCCTCCCCCTCCGCCAAGCGCTCCAGGGGATCTGGCAGCGACCGCATAGCCCTGCGCAGGGCTGCCTTCTCTTCATTCGTCATGCTCATATCTTCTTGTTACACGGGCGGTAGGCGCCAGCAAAACCTCATAGCTGATGGTGCCGGCCCACCGTCCCATTTGGTCGGCGGTGATCTCGTTATTGCCCTGCCTGCCCAGCAGAACCGCCTCCGAGCCGGGAAGGGCATCCGGTATATTGGTTACATCCACCATCGTCTGATCCATGCAGACGCGGCCCAGGATGGGGGCCTCCGCCCCGCCGATCAGCACCTTCCCGCGGTTTGACAGCATGCGGTGGTAGCCGTCGCCGTAGCCCACCGGCAGCGTGGCCACCCGCATGCTTGTTTCGGCTGTAAAGGTGCGGCCATAGCTGACGGTGTCACCGGGCCCAATTTCCTTGATATGAATCACCTCCGTCACCCAGCGCATAGCGGGGCGCAAAGGTACATCCGTCTTCACGGGCGGACAGCCGTACAATGCGATGCCTGTCCGTACCATATCAAAATACGTTTGGGGAAAGCGCAGCGCGGCGGCACTGTTGGCGGCATGAAACCGGATATTTTGCGTAAGTTTTTGGCAAATGTACTCAAAACCGGCCAATTGCGAGAGGGTGAAGCATTCATCGCTTCCATCGGCATCGGCAAAATGAGTGTAAGCCCCGGTGAGCTTCACCTGCGGGGCATTTTGCAACGCATCTGTTACCGCCAACGCTTCCGCCTGTGTTCGCACACCGATGCGGCCCATGCCCGTATCGACCTTCAGGTGGACATAGGCTTCCCGGTTCTGCCTTTGGCATTCTTCCCGGAGCCACCTGACCATATCCGCCCTGCAGACGGTTTGCGTCAATCCATATCGCACCGCCGCCTCCGCCCCGTCCCTGGCCAGCGCGCCGAACACCAGAATGGGCGCCTTAACATTGCTTTCCCGCAGCAGCACACCCTCGTCCGGCGTGGCTACCCCGAGAAAGGACGAGCCTGCCCAAAGGGCTGCCTTCGCCACTTGAACGATGCCGTGGCCATAGGCATCCGCCTTGACCACGGCCATCAATTGTACTTTTGAACCCACGGCTTCCTTTAAAGCATGTACATTGTCGCGGATGGCCTGCAGATCCACCACCCGCTCGTTTTTGCGGTATTGCATGCATCGGCCTTCTTTTTCGCAATGGATTACAGGTGCCTGACCTCTTCCTGGGCCAAAAGCCGCACGCCGTTATCCTTGAGCACCTGGGCGGCTTTTTCGATTTCCTCCACCCTAAAGATGATCAGCGCGTTCTTCCCGGCGTTTCTGACAAAGCTGTACAAATATTCGATGCTGATTCCGTTTTCCGAAAGCATGCCAAGAACCTTGGCCAGCCCGCCGGGCTCATCCGGCACGGAGGCGGCCAGCACATCGGTCAGGCGCACGGTATAGCCCGCCTCGCTGATAAGCTTTTCCGCCCGCTCATAGTCGGCCACAATGCCCCGCAAAATGCCAAAGTGGGTGGTATCGGCAATGGACAGGGAAACAAGGTCGATCCGGTTTTCCCCCAGCAGCCTGGTGAAGTCCGCCAGGCGGCCCGGCGTGTTTTCAATGAATACAGAAATCTGCTTGACGTACATGATCCCGCCTCCTTCTGATCCCTTTGCTGTCAGTATACACCATATGCTTCCCATTCAAAAGGAATTTTGATGCCGGCGGATGATTCGCCTTTTCAAAACCCGCGATAACGGCATCATGAGCCTTGCCTGGCAAGTCGAGGAGTGGTCATTCAATACTGGTACCACGCCCATCGCCCATCGCCCATGGGGATGATGGGCACAATTGGAAGCCAAAAGCAACGTCATAATTTGCGCCGGTCAATCACCCGTTTAGCCTTACCCTCGCTGCGGGGCAGGCTGCCGGGCTGGCAAAGCTTCACCTCCGCGTGAATGAGGGCGCTGGATGCCAGCTGGGCCGCCACCCTTTGTTGCAAAGCCTCCAATGCCTTCACGGTGTCGCCCACCAGATGGGGGCTGAGCTCCACCTGCACCTCCACGGTATCCATGGCTCCGATGCGGTCCACCATAATCTGATAATGGGGTTCAATGCCCGGCACCTGCAAAAGCGCCTGCTCGATCTGGGACGGGAAAACGTTGACGCCCCTTATGATCAGCATGTCGTCTGTACGCCCGGTAATGCGGCCCATGCGCACATGGGTGCGGCCGCAGGCACAGAGCTCATCGGTAAGTGTCGTCAAATCGTGGGTACGGTAGCGGAGCAGCGGCATGCCGTGCTTGGTAAGGGTGGTGAAGGTAAGATCACCCTCCTGGCCGTAAGGCAGGCTTTCCCCGCCCGGGCCGATGACTTCGGGCAGGAAATGATCCTCCCAGATGTGCATGCCCTTTTTCTCCAGGCATTCCATGCTCACGCCGGGGCCCATGACCTCGCTCAACCCGTACACGTTCAGCGCGTCGATATGAAGCATATCCTCAATCTTGTCCCGCATGGCCTCTGTCCAGGGCTCCGCGCCGAAGATGCCGGCCTTGAGCCTGATGCGGTCCAGGGAAATGCCCGCATTGTGCAGCGATTCGGCCAGGTTCACAGCATAGGAGGGCGTGCAGCACAGCGCCGTGGAGCCAAAATCCTCCATCAGCATCAATTGCCTTTGGGTGTTGCCGCCGCTCATGGGGATGACGGAGGCTCCCACCCGCTCCGCGCCGTAATGGGCGCCCAGGCCGCCAGTGAACAGGCCATAGCCGTAAGCCACCTGCACCACGTCGTTTTTCGTTACCCCGGCGCAATACATGGCCCTGGCCATCAGCTCCGCCCAGCGGTCTATGTCGCCGCTGGTATAGCCGGCCACAGAAGGCTTGCCGGTCGTTCCGCTGGAGGCGTGAATGCGCACAATTTCCGACTGGGGTACGGCAAACAAACCAAAGGGATAATTGTTGCGCAAATCCTCCTTTTCCGTAAAGGGCAGCAGCGCAATATCCTCCACGCCCCGTATATCCTGGGGCGTTACGCCCAGCTCCTGCATCTTTGTGCGGTAGAAGGGCACGTTTTCATATACCCTGCGCACCACGGCGCGAAGGCGCTCGCCCATAAGCTCCCGCAACTGCTCCCGGGGCAAACACTCCATGGTTTTATTCCAGTACAGATGCATGCTGTCACTCCCCTTTTTCCTTTGTTGTGTTATTGCGCGCCCATGTCAAATGCAGCAATATTGATTTGAAGCGTTTTGGGTGGCACACAGGCGGCTATGGCCTTGTGCCATACATCCTTTTCCCAGGGCAAATGCTTTGATAATGCTCCAAGCAGCACAAGGTTCACCACCCGCTGGCTGCCGCACTTTTCGGCCATGGCCAGCGCGTCCAGCCTCTGCATGCGGCAAACCTCCAATGATTCGCACAATGGCTCTTCGGGGTATTTTGCCGCCCCGATAATCACTGGCATGGGCAAAATACGCTGGGCGTTTGAAATCAGCGTTCCGCCGGGCTTCAAAAAGTGTATCGCCCTGGCCGCCTCCAGCTCCTCAAAGGCAAGAAGATAATCAGCGCTGCCGGAGGAAACAAGCGGCGCATGCACCTTTTCCCCCACCCTGACGTGGGTAATAACGCTGCCGCCCCGCTGGGCCATCCCATGAACCTCGCTGACCTTCACGTCGCAACCGTTATCCAGGGCGATGAAGCCCAGAATCTTGCTGGCCAGCAGCGTGCCCTGGCCGCCCACGCCCACGATCACCATATCAAACACGGGGTTTTTCATTTGCTTTCCCTCCCCTCATGAATCGCTCCAAAGGGGCAAACTTCCACGCACAAGCCGCAATCCACGCACAGCGCGCCGTTAATGCCAACTCCCTGTTCCCCCCGCTCGATAGCCGGGCACCCAAGGCCCAGGCACACGCCACAGTTGCGGCAATCCTTCACGGTGGCAGGAATGGTTTTCTCCTTCAAAAGCAGCACGCAGGGCCTTCTTGCGATGATAACGGATACCGCCTCCCGGGCGGTTTCCTCCCTCAGCGCCTTTTGCATTTCCTTCTGGTCAAAGGGGTCCACCACCCGCACATGCAAAACGCCGCAGGCGGCGCAAAGCGCCTCCAGATCAAGCTGGGGCGCAGGCTCGCCCAGTATGTTTTTACCGGTGGCGGGGTTTTGCTGGTGCCCTGTCATGCCGGTGATGCGGTTGTCCAGTATCACCACGGTAATACTGCCACCGTTGTAAACCGCGTCAATTAAAGGGGTGATGCCGCTGTGGATGAAAGTGCTGTCGCCCAAAACCGCTACGGCATGGCGGGAGAATTCCCTGCCCTGGGCCTTTTCCGCGCCAAAGGCCATGCCGATGCTGGCCCCCATGCACAGGCAGGCGTCCAGCATGGAAAGCGGCGGCAGCGCGGCCATGGTATAGCAGCCGATATCCCCCATCACGTTGAGTTTCAGCTTTTTCATGGCGTAGAAAGCACCCCGGTGGGGACAGCCGGGGCATAGCACCGGCGGCCTGGCGGGCAGCGCATCCTGCGGCTCCAAAGATGCCTCCTGGCCAAATATGCGCCGTATCCGGCTGACGGACAGTTCCCCCTGCAGGCCGGTAAGGCCCTTGCCTTCCACAGCAATCCCCCAGGAAGCCACCTGCTGCTCAATCACCGGCTCCAGTTCCTCGATTACAACCAGCCTGTCTACCTTCCCCGCGAAATCCTCAATCAGCTTCCGGGGCAGCGGGTGGACCAAACCCAGCTTCAATACGCTGGCGGAAGGCAGCGCCTCCTTCACATAGGCGTAGCATGCCCCGCTGCAAATGACGCCAAGGGATGCATCCCCCATCTCCGCACGGTTGACCGGAAGGCTGTTTGCGTCCTCCATGAGCGCGTTCATCCGCTGTTCCACCGCCACATGGCGCTTTCGTGCCATGCCGGGCATCATGACATACTTCATGAAATCCCGCTGGTAAGGCTTCACTTCCGCATCCGCCTTTTCCTCCAGCTGCACGGCGGACCGGGCATGGGCGATGCGGGTGGTCAGGCGCAGGAACACGGGCGTATCGTACCGCTCGCTGAGTGAAAGGGCCAGTTTCAGAAAATCCTTGCATTCCTGGCTGTCCGACGGCTCCAGCATGGGGATGTGGGCCGCTCTTGCATAATAGCGGCTGTCCTGTTCATTTTGGCTGGAATGCATGGCCGGGTCGTCGGCGCATACAACCGCCAAGCCGCCGCGCACACCCGTATAGGCGGCTGTAAACAAGGGATCCGCCGCAACGTTCACGCCAACGTGCTTCATGCAGGTCATGCTGCGCGCCCCAGCCATGGCCGCGCCAAAGGCCACTTCGGCGGCCACCTTTTCATTGGGCGCCCACTCGCAGTTTATATCCTCATACAAAGCGGCGTACTCGGTGATTTCGGTGCTGGGGGTTCCGGGATAGCTGGATACCACCCTGACCCCCGCTTCAAACGCACCCCTGGCCACAGCCTCATTGCCCAGCATCAGTTTCTTCATAAGCTCTACGCACATCCTTAACAACTACGAAATAAAGTTACTTTCTTAAATCCGTTACACGTTTGGCTTTGCCCTCAAAGCGCTTGAGGGTGTTGGGCGAAGCGAAGGTGACCTGCACATCAATCCCCAAAATGGTTCGCATTTCACCCTGAATGCGCTTTTGCAATGCCTCCAGCTCGCTCCACTTTTCCAAAAGGCCGCCGTCAATGAGCTCCGTTTTCACTTCCAGATGATCGATATAGTTGCGGCGGTCCACCACGATCTCATAATGCGGCCCGATGCCCGGCTGGTTCATCAGCACGCTTTCTATCTGGGAAGGGAACACGTTCACGCCGCGTATAATCAGCATATCGTCGCTGCGGCCTTTGATTTTCTCCATGCGCACAAGCGTGCGCCCGCAGGCGCAGGGCTCGTAAATGAGGCGCGTAATGTCTCTGGTACGGTAGCGAAGCGTTGGCTGCGCCTCCTTGGTCAGCGTGGTCAGCACCAGCTCTCCCTCCATGCCATCCGGCAGCACTTCCCCCGTATCCGGGTCAATGATTTCGGGATAGAAGTGGTCTTCATTGATGTGCATGCCCTGCTTGCAGGCGCACTCCCCGGACACGCCGGGGCCGATGATTTCTGTCAGGCCGTAATTTTCGGTAGCCAGTATGCCCCAGCGCCGCTCTATCTCCGCCCGCATCTCCTCGGTGGAGCCTTCGCCGCCAAACAACCCCACCCGAAGATGAATATCCTCCATGGCCCCCATTGATTCCGCCACCTCCGCCATATACATGGCATAGCTGGGGGTGCATATCAGCGCGGTAGAGCCGAAATCGCGCATGATGTTGATCTGCCTCTCGGTATTGCCCCCGGAAATGGGGATGATGGCCGCGCCCACCATTTCCAGCCCGCCGTGCAGCCCAAAGGCGCCGGTGAACAGCGTATAGCCAAAGGATATCTGAGCAATATCCTCCGCCGTGACCCCGGCGGCCGCCACGATGCGGGCGATATTCTCCGCCCACATATCCAGATCGGCCTTTGTATACCCCGCTGTGATGGGCTTGCCCGTAGTGCCGCTGGAGGCGTGTATGCGCACCACCTGTTTCATGGGCACCGCAAGAAGCTTGAAGGGATACTGTTCCCGAAGCTCCAGCTTGCTGGTCAGCGGAATCAGCGCAATATCCGAAAGCGACCGGATATCTTCCGGCTTCAAACCGATTTTTCGCATTTTTTCACGGTACATGGGTACGTTGTCATAGGCATGGCGAACTGACCATTGCAGCCGCTTTAGCTGAAGCGCGCGCATGTCCTCCCTGCCGCACATTTCGATATGAGGATTCCACATCCAATTGTCGCTCCTTCCATACTGCCGGGACCTGCACATGAGGCCCCTTCTACCTGACTTCCGGCAAGCGTGACATCACGGCTTGTCCAATACCGCCTTTCAGTATAACAAAGCCTATCAAAAAATGAAAGTACTCCCCGTGTATTTTCATGCATCCAGATGTTGCTTATGCCGCCTTTTTCCTGCCGGTCAGCATCCACACAAGCAGCAGCAGGCATAAAAACCCCAGCGCGGGATAAACCAGACCCACCAGCTTTGAAAAACCGACAACCCCGAACAGCAAGAAAAGGCCGCCCGTGAGCGCAAAATGAAGCCAGCCGGGCTTGCAGTATCCAAACATGTTCAATAGGCTCCTGGCGGCCGCCAGCAGCGTGGTAAAAACCGCCAGATACAAACCGATAACGGCGGTCCAGAAACCCAATTTGCCGAATTTGTTCAGCAGCATCACCATGGGCATTGGCGCGTCCGCCAGCTGCGGCTGGCGCAGCAGCACAACATTGCCCAATGCCAGCAGCGCAAGCAGGCACAAGCCTAAATACAACGAGGCGCGAATGGCTTTGGTGTTGTTCATCCCACGCCCGATTTCGCATAGAATTCCGGCCGCCAGGGTGATATTCAGCGCGCCATAGCTGATGCCAAGCAGCGCCGCTTCCGCCGCCTTACGCCACGCAGGCAGCAGTATAAGCGGCGAAACCGCCGTTCCCGCAGGCGGTATAAGGCACAGCAGGAATACGATCACCATCGCGGGAATGAGCAGCAAGCCCACAAATGCCAGCGGCGCAAGGCTTCTGACAGATAAGGCAAGACCCAGGAGAAGCGTGGCCAAAAAAACAATCCAGTAGGCCCCGTGCACCGGCAGCGCCAAGGCGCCCAGCTCCCCCGCGGCGGCCGCCATGCTTCCGCCCGTTGCCCCAAGAAGAATGGTAAAGGCAATAGCCCCCGCCATCCCGGCCGGTCCAAGGTAGGCGCGGCAAAGCTCGCTCAGGGAAACGGCATCAGCCTCTCTGGCCTTTTTCATGATGGCAAAGGCAAAGAAGCCCATCACCGCCGCCGCAAGGAATACGCCTATCCAGGAAAAGGGGCCGTATCTGCTGAAAAAGCGCATGATTTCCCTGCCCGACGCAAAACCAGCTCCCACGATGGCCCCCGTGCACTCGAGCACGGCATTCCGTATCCGGCGGTCCACGTCGCCACCCCCTTCCCTACAATGTACAGGAGCGGCAAAAGGTTTATGACCGTGCGGCTGAAGGAAGTATTGTGGCCATGCATGCATTGTTGACGTGCCTTTATGGCCAGATCGCTATCGGTTCATATAAAAAACGGCCCGCTGCCAGACGTTTCCGGCGGCGGGCCGTTCAACATTTTGCAATTACTTTTTGGGTGCCCTTCTCAAAAAGGCCGGCACGCCCAGCTCGTCCTTTTCCGTTGTGGCGGGCTGCTGTGGCGCGGGAGGATAGGGATTCATGCCATAGGGATTCTGAGCGGGGGGGAAATAGGGCTGCTGCTGGGGCTGGTAAGGGGCATAACCTGGCTGCTGTACGGGGTAGGGTTGCCCATAGTTGGGCTGGTACAGCTGCTGCATAGGCGGCTGGGGCTGGGGGGCCGGGGCGGCAGGCCGCCCGCTGTTGACAAAGCCCGGGATTTCCGGCTCAAAGGGCTGCTCGGGCTTTTGCGCCTGTTCCCCATCCGCCTGTTCGTGGGCGGGGGCGGCAGCCGGCGCGGCAGCGCGGGAGGCGTAGGGGCTGTAAGTCGGCCTGGTCTCGTAGGTGCCCGAACCGCGTATCCTTTCAAAGGGTTTCTTGGCCGGCTCCTTGGGCGGGAATGGCGTCTTTTCAAACCCCGTGGCGATTACGGTGATGCGCACCTCGTCGCCCATCCGCTCGTCGATGCCCGCACCGAAGATGATGTTGGCTTCGCTGTCGGCTGACTGCATCACCAAGTTGGCGGCTTCGTTGATATCCACAATGGAAATGTCCTCACCGCCGGTGATATTGATAAGCACAGCTCTTGCGCCGTCAATGTTGGTTTCCAGCAGGGGGCTCTGGATGGCGTTCTTGGCAGCGTCCACCATGCGGTTTTCACCCTTGCCCACGCCGATGCCCATGTGGGCCATGCCGCCGGACTCCATAACGGTCTTTACGTCCGCAAAATCCAAGTTGATGAGGGCGGGCACGGCGATCAGGTCGCTGATGCCCTGTATGCCCTGGCGCAAAACGTCGTCAGCAATCCGGAAGGCCTCCAGCATGGTGGTTCCCTTGCTCACCACCTGCAAAAGTCTGTCGTTGGGGATGACCACCAGCGTATCCACCCGCTGCTTCAAATCCGCAATGCCCATCTCGGCATTTTTCATGCGCTGCTTGCCTTCAAACTGAAAGGGCTTGGTAACCACGGCGATGGTCAGGCAGCCCAGGTCCCTGGCGATTTCAGCCACGATGGGGGCCGCGCCGGTGCCGGTGCCGCCGCCCATGCCGGCGGTGACAAACACCAGGTCTGCGCCTTTGAGCATTTGGGCAATCTCCTCGCGGCTTTCCTCGGCGGCCCGGCGGCCGATGTCGGGGACGGCACCCGCGCCCAGGCCCTTGGTGAGCTTTTCGCCGATCTGAATCTTCGTGGTGGCATTAGACAGACTCAGCGCCTGACGGTCCGTGTTGATGGAGATAAACTCCACGCCTTTCAGCCCGGCATCCACCATGCGGTTAACGGCATTGTTGCCGCCGCCGCCGCAGCCCACCACTTTTATGGACGCAAAATTCGCCTGATCGTCCATCTGAAATTCCAGCACGTTCCATCCCCCTACTCTGTATCAAAATCCGTATGCTTCAAAAAGGAAGGGCGCAAAGCGGCCCCGGCAGGTCAGCCCGCGAACAGGCTTCTGAAAAAATCCTTTACGCCGCCCATCAGCCCCGGCGAGGGCAGGTGCTGGTGCTCCACGGTGTCGATCACCAGGTCCATCAATCCCAGCGCGCTGGCGTAGGCCGGGCTGTTGAGCTTCATGGTGCGCTTGGGCGTCTCCCGGACAGGCCTGTCCAGCTTGCCTGCAAGATAATCACGGCCGCCCCGGTTCAGGCTCAGGCCGCCTCCGGATAAATAAATGGAGCTCCAGCTGCCAAGTCGCACGCCGCTTTGATCAATGCACGCCTTGATGGCCTCGGCAATCTCGTCCACCCGCGGCTCCAGCACACGGGCCACTTCATTTTGCGGGAAGGATGCGGGCTTGCCGTCGCCCCCCGCGGAAATATCGTAGGATTGCTGCGGTGTAGCCATGCCATACACATAGGCGCGCTTCACCTGCTCCGCCGCCTCCATGGGGATATGCAGCCCTTCGGCCACATCCATGGCGATATGCCCACCGCCCATGGGGATCGTTCTGTGGAATATGACGGCGTCGCCTTCCACCGCCATGACCTCCGTATTCAGGTAGCCCATATCAATGAGTATGGCCGTGCGGTCACGGTCCTCCTCGGGCAGGTATAGCATCGCCTCCCCGGTGGGGGTGGAGAAAAAACCGCTGATGGCGATATTCATTTCTCGAAGCCGGCCCGATATCTCGTCCAAGAAAAACTGGTCCGCCACCACAAAGGAAACAAGCGCACGCAGTTCCCGCCCCTTCATGTCCATGGGCTCCAGCGTTTTTTTGCCGTCGTCCACCATGAACCAGGCCGGGCTTCTGTGCACCACCACGCCGCGAAGCGGCGCCAGCTCCTTTTGGGCGGATTCGAAAATCGCCTCGATGTGCTTCATGGTAACCCTCGGGTCAGCCCCTTGCAGCTCAACCTTGGCCGGAATGGCATAAACCCTGGAAAACTCGCCGGGCACACCGACATTGATTTCCTTGATGCGGTAGTGGGATTGCGCTTCCGCCTCGCTGACGGAGGCGCGAATAGCCTCGTTGAGCAGTTGGGGCGAGTTCCACTGGTCGCCGGAATACCCATCATAGGCCGCAATGCCTGCGCCGCTGATATCGCAGCGCTGGTTTCCGCCGTTCTCCGCCACAAGCGTGACGATCTTGCTTGTCCCAAAATCCATCGCCGCCACAGTGGTCTTCATAAGTCCCTCATACCCCCGTTCGTCGGGAACTTCTGCCATAGGTCAAAAAACATTATAGCATAGAAGCATCCCTATTGAGAAGAAGAAAAATGCAGGTGTGCATATTTTTTCATATCTTGCATGAAGCGTGACGTTCCATGGGGATGAACACACGTTCATCCAGCTTACCAAAATCTATTGTACCTGTTTTAGGAAAAAACCGCAAGGGAAAACCGTTGCAATTCCGCTGTTTTTTCATCTTTTTACCCCAAATTCCACCAATTTTACACACGTTTTCACTCAGCGGGGATATAGGTGGGGTTGACGGGTGCGGATACATCAATGCTTCCCTTCACACGGCCGGTCTCCCGCAAATAATCAAGCACGGCCCGCATGGCGCCTATCTTTGCCTGCATTTCTCCATCATCCCCCAAGCGGATGGTGAATCCGTCTACAGATACCAAATACAGATTGTCCATATCTGCAAGATTTAATTCCGAAATTTGGGTAATTGCTTCCTGCAGGGACAGTTCCGAAAGCACCCTGCGGAAGGCTGCAATCTGCTCCTCCCTTTGGCAGGTGATGTAGCGGCCCAGCGCGCTGGAGGTTATCTCAAGCCCGGTGACCGCGATAAGCCCTTCCGTCAGCTGAAGCGTCTGCGTTTGCTCCAGCACCATTCCTTCCCCGTCCAGTGTATACTGTACCCCCATGGACTGGATATTTACCCGCGGTATGCGCTCGTATACCTGCAGGATCAGCGCGTCGGGGTAGTCGCGCTGCATGTCCTGAAAAATCAGGTAGCGATCCGCATTGATTCTGTCGCGTATCTTCTCCTCATCCAGCAAAAGTATATTGTCGCCCTCCGCCACCCCGGCCAGCGTAACCACCTCCAGGGGAGTGCGGTATGTAACGCCCACCACCTGCACCCGCTTTAGGCGAAACAGCGTGCTGTGGAGTATGATCCCCACCCCAACCAAAACAAAAACGGAACAGAGCACGGCCCAAAGGCCCCTGCCCTTGGGGCGGGACCTTTTTCCAGAAGCTGTTACGGGGGCGGGAACAGGCGCGAAACGCGTTTCATCCCGCATCCGGCCGGGGCCTCCATGCTGTGCCACAGGGAGCACCTCCCTTGCTTTTGTATTGCGCTATTCCACCCTTTGTATCTGTGCGCCCATGCTTTTGAGCATTCCTTCCAGGTTTTCATACCCCCGGTCGATGAGGTGCACGTTGTCCACCTCGGTAACGCCCTGGGCCGCCAGGCCGGCGATGACCAGCGCCGCGCCGCCCCGCAAATCCCTCGCGTTGACCCGGGCGCCGTAAAGCGCCTCCACGCCCTGCACAATGGCCATGCGGCCGTTGACCATGATGTTGGCGCCCATGCGGTTCAAATCCCCCGCATGGGTGAAGCGGTTCTCAAATACATTCTCCACCACGATGGAGGTTCCCTTCGCGACAGCCGCCAAAGCCAGCATCTGCACCTGCATATCGGTGGGAAAGCCGGGATGGGGCTGGGTTTGAAGCTGCTGGAAAGCGCTCAGACGTTTTGGCGCGACCAAATCAATAGTACCAATCTTCTCCCGTATATCACAGCCCATTTCCCGAAGCTTGGCCAGCACTGCCACCATGTCCCTGCAGGGTGCGTTATCCAAATGCACCGTGCCGCCGGTGATGGCAGCCGCGGCCAGCAACGTACCCGCCACAATCCTGTCGGGTATGGGGCGGTATACCGTGCCGTGCAGCGCCTTGACGCCCTTTACCGAAATGGTATGGGTGCCCGCGCCCCGCACGCTGCCGCCAATGGCGTTGATGAACCTTTGCAAATCCTCGATCTCCGGCTCCCTGGCCGCGTTGTGGATGGTGGTGACCCCCGGGATCAGAACCGCCGCCATCATCACGTTTTCTGTCGCGCCCACGCTGGGGTAGTCAAAATGAACATCCGATGCGTGCATATCCCGCCCGTCGCAGTGGATCAGCCCGCCCTCCTCCTGAATGGTCACGCCCAGCCGGCGCAGCCCCTGCAAATGCAGGTCGATGGGCCGCATGCCGATTTCGCATCCGCCGGGGTATGTGACCGTCGCCCTGCGGAACCTGCCCAGGATGGGCCCAAGCAAAAATATGGAGGACCGAATCTGCTTGGAGAGGCTGTCCGGCATTTCCCAATTATGTAATTCGCTGGAGAGGATATGCATCGTGCCTTCTGAACGGGTGATCCTGCAGCCCAAAATTTCCAATATATCAGCCATATGATGGGCATCGCTGATCATGGGGCAGTCCAGCAG
>JAEWNM010000228.1 GCA_023392755.1 Bacillota bacterium | reverse complement strand
GCCTCAGGCCTGGACCGGCGGCTCGTTCCGGGGGCTTATGGCCAGGGGCGGGTTCAGGGTGGACGCAAGCTGGGCACAGGGCAGGCTTATAAACGCCGTGATTTTTTCCGTCTGCGGGAATGACTGCGTCTTAAGGCTTGGTGCCCGCGATGAAAGAACGCTGCGCATTGCAGATGAAAAGGGCAATATGGTACATGCTTCTGTGAAAAACGGGTCTGCCTTCCGGTTTCCAACCGTGGCCGGGCAGCATTATTCTGTTGAGGCTGTGGGGGCCGAGGGCTGACATCCGCTGACCGGTATAAAACAAGCTCCGCAGCTACCGTCCTGAGGGGCGCGGCGGCGAAGGGACTTATACTTTTTAGCAAAAGCATAATCCTGTTGATGTTTTTCCGGGATGGGTGAGGCCGGGGCAGATGAACATCGTATCGTTGGTATGTACTTTGACAACATCCTCACCTAGCTCTGCGTAACCGAAGCCGTTTTCCGGGTTGGATTTATTGCAGTAGATTTCCGGCTGGGGATGGCGGTGGGGCGGATAGCTGGACCACTTGCCCGGAAAGTCGATCACTTCGCCCAGTACTAGGTTCGGCAGCGGCGCGTTCTTCTTGTCAAATACCGTGCGCACAATGCGGGTGGAGGTATCCTTCATCAGCCCCGCGCCGCGGTACTCGTCCAAAGTGTCCTGTGGGAAGTACCATTCCGCGGGAAAGGGAGTTTCATTGTCTGTGCGCATGACGCAGACTTCTCTGTCGTCTTTTATGCCGCGGATGGAAACAGTGGTATTGCGGTCCGCGTGCATTACATAGGGCCCAACGTCAAAGCAGTTGGCTCGGGAAAATATTTTTTCTTCCTTGCCCGCTTTGACTGTGATTTTCCCGTACACAAGCAGATAGGCCTTCTCCAGGGGCTGGTCATCCTCAAACGTTTGGTCTTTTTTCAGCCGCAGCACGCCAAAATCCATACCCATATCGCCATGGATGCCGCCCATGGCGCTGATTTCGGTGTAGCCGTAAGCGTGGGGGCCACTCGCCCTGCGGATATTAGACATGGGCCGCCTCCGGGATTTCCTTTACGGTGACGGGGCGGTGCTCCAGCCACGACTTTTTGGCGGCCATGGCCAGCACCACCGGGGACAGTGCGTCATCCACGGTCACGGGCACGGAGGTATCGTTCACGATGGCGGCGATGAACGCCTTCATTTCCTTGATAAAAGAAGCCATGTACCGTTCCAGGAAGAAGTATTGGGGCTTGTCGGAAAGGACACCTTGGGCGGTGCTCCGTTCATTTTTCCGCCAGGATCAGCCTCGTGCCCGCGGCGCTTAATGTCTCCTGATATTCATCGCCCGGCATGGCTTCGGTAATAACGCCATCGAATTTGCCGGCCTGGGCGTAAGTCAGCATTGCCGTCTGCCCAAACTTGTGGCTGTCCAGCAGCAGGTACGATTGGGCGCTGCGCTCCATGGCGGCTATTTTCAGCTCGTACTCCAGGGGTGAGGAGTTGGTTACCCCGCTTGTCAGGGAAAGGCCCGTTGCGGCCATAAACGCTTTTTTGATATTGTAGGCTTTCAAAAAGCATACCGTTTCCAGCCCGGTCAGGGAGTTGGTCTTGCGGTGAAGCTGGCCGGGAAGGCTGATGACGGTGAGGTTTGGATAGGGTATGGCAGCCATGATGGCGTGCAGGTTATGGGTGATGATGGTTACGTTTTGCTTCTTGCCCAGGTTTTGCACCATGTGCAGCGTTGTGGTGCCCGAGTCAAGAAAGATGGTGTCGCCGTTTTCCACCAACTTGGCAGCCTTTAGGCCTATGGCCATTTTGGCCTCCTGATGCTTGATGGTGCGCACATCAAAGGGCGTCAGCTGCTCCGCTTTTCGGGCGCAGACGCCGCCGTACACCTTTTCCACAGTACCTTTTTTGATAAGAAGAGCAACATCCCGGCGGACGGTGTTCATGGAGGTGGCAAAATGTGCCTGAAGCTCCTCCATCGGCACCGTGTCCTTCTGGCGTATATACTGCTCCATTTGTTCAAGGCGGACATTTCTCACGGTCATACCACCTTTGCTTGTCTTCTTCGTGCATTATAGAGTAAAACATGGTGAATGTAAAGGGGTATATGATAATGTTATGATGAATTGTTGGTTATGTATTGGGCGCGTTCCGGGCTTGGCGGTGCTGCCCTTCGACAGGCATGGCGGCGTATTTTTGCGCGGTCCGCAACCGTTGAAAAAGGGCCGGGCGGCCTGCCGGTGTATTGCTTTTGTGTAAAAAGTAATAGGGATGGATGGTTTTGCCATTATACATACGTTCTTTATGCAGCGGCTCCATATGCGTGATCGGTATAGAACAGACGAGGCTGCTTCAGGAAGGGGAGAGAGGGTTGCGCAAGAAAACGATCTTGTTTGCGGCGGCATGCGCTTTATTGCTGGCGTTTTCCATAACCGCTTTGGGGGAAAACGCTCCGCTGCCCACGGCGGAGGCAACAGAGGCGCCGGTGGCGGTGACGAATCCGGATATATCCATGGAGGTGGAGCTTGGCTACGCCGGGTCCATCACCTATATGCGGGATATACCGTTTACCGTGACGGTTGAGAACACGGGGCCGGATATGGAGGGGACCATCGCTGTGGACTTGTACAGGAACAACCGGTTTTTCGACCGGTACGAGTACCCCGTCGCCCTGGCCTCCGGCGCGAAAAAGCGGGTGGTCATGCCTGTTAACCTGAAGATGAAGCAGGACCGCTACGTGATTGAATTGAGCCAGGGCGGCGAGGTTCTGGCTTCCGTCATCAAAACGCCGGATCGTATCATCCGGCCGGAGGCTGTGCTCATCGGCGTGCTTTCCGCCGACCCGCAATCGCTTTCCTACATGAATCTGGATGCGCTTACCCGCGTCTGGGCCGACCGCTATGAAGCCTGGCAGCTGGTGGCGCTGGATGCCGACGATTTTCCCCAGAACGATTCGCTGATGAGCGCATTTACGCTGCTGGTGGTGGACGGCTTTGATGCGGCCGCCCTTTCCGGCGCACAGCAGAGTGCGCTTGACCGCTGGATATCCGGCGGCGGGATTGTGGTGGTGGGCGGCGGCGCACAGGCGTCGGCGGGTTATCCCTACTTTTCCAAGTATACGGCCCTGACTGCCGGCGCGCTGGCGGAAACGGAGGATATCACCCCGGCGCTGATACAGCATTTCGCGTATTCAAACGATAAGCCCCTTGGGCAGCCGGTTCTGCTCAATGATGTAAGCACTGACGCCGAGCCGCTTTTGTCCTCCTCCCGCCCGCTGATTTACCAGCATCAGGCGGGAAGCGGCCTCATTTACACGGCCACCTTTGATCTGGGAGCGAAGCCGCTGGCCAACTGGTCGGGTATGAGCTCCCTGTGGCCCAGGGTGCTGCTCAAGAGCGGAAACCGCCAGTACACCGCCATGTACAACCAGATATCAGGCAGGATGTATGGCGGATCATACAACACCTACATGCTGGGGAATGTGCCGATCGAAAGCTCGGGCAGCACGGTGCCTGTGATTATTCTGCTGTTTGTATACTTGATCGCCTCCGGATTGGGCAGCTATCTTTTGCTCAAGCGCCTGGATAAGCGGGAATGGATGTGGCTGACCGCGCCGGTGCTGGCATTCCTGTGCATGGCGGGGCTGTATGGGTTAAGCCAAAGCCTGCCCTTCAACAAGCCTGCGGCGGCCTCCTTCACCACCATCCGCATGAACGCCCAGGGCGAATCGCTGATATCTTCCATTGCGGGTATATCCAGCCCGGAAACGGGGGAAGTGCAGGTCAGGGGTGAAGAGGGAACGCGGCTTTCACCCATTGATGAAAATACGTACTTCTATGAGGACCCCTATGCGGCAACCGCGCCCAAGGAGCTGATGTACCGCGTTGTTTTGGGCGATACGCCTATTGTCGGTTTCTCCGCAAGCTCGCCCTGGGCGCTGAGGCATGTGGTGCTTACAGGGGAAAAGCCGTCCTTTGGCAAGGTTTCGGGTAGGCTGTGGATGGAGGAGGACGGCATGCACGGGGAGATCGTAAACGATACCCCCTACACCTTCAAGGACGGTTTGCTGCTGACAAACCTGGGCTATGCCCGCGTCAGCGAGCTCAAGTCCGGCGCCGCGGGCCGTGTAACGCTGCTGCGGCCCGCCAATGACGGTGAAGCGGTGCCGTCGGCAACATCATCCGCAAGACTCCCCGGTGGCGGCATAAGCATTTATGAGGCGAAGATAGAGGAAGGCGTGATGATATCCTCCAGCATCATCCGCCCCAACGACATGGACCTGTATCCCATCGTCCGCGCGGCCGTCTTCCCGGAGGAGCAGTCAGGGACCACAACCAATTTCCGTGATACGATGAGCCGCGATGAGCTGGCGCTGCGCACCTTCAGGGAAAGCGCCATCCAGCAGGCGACCAGCATGAATCTTTCCGGCTCGGCGGCCTGGATAAGCCCATTCCACTTTGTGGCCTTCCAGGAAGAGATCGGGCAGACCAAGCTGTATATAAACGGCGGCGAGGTGAAAAAGCATGGGCATCAGGCCGTGGTGGACGTACTGCTGGCCTACGAGCCTGTCGGCCCGACGGGGATCGTGTATTATCCCATCGGCACGCTGCCCGCGTATCCCGTCAAGCTGAACGAGGACGGCACGATCGCCGAGCCGGACGAAAAGCCGGCGGATGTATATATGGCGTACCAGCTTGCCCTCCATCCCGCCTTTTGCTTTAAGCTGCCGGACATCACGCAATTCTCCGTCGCGTCGGTGAGCCTGCTGGCGACCTCCTATGATACGGTACCTACGATGCAGCTGTACAATCATCAAACGCAGATGTGGGAGGAGCAGAGCGCCATGTTTGTTTCGTTCACCGAAAAGGGGGCGCAGTCGTTTATCGGCCCGGAGGGAAGGCTGTATGTGCGCTTTTTGCCCGGGAGCGGCTCGCGGGATTATGACAGCGTCATGGCGCCCTCCATTTCGCTGGAAGGGAGGCGTGACTGATGCTGGTAACGGATCATTTGACAAGAAAATACGGAAGCTTTACCGCCCTTGACGGCTTAAGCCTGCGCATTGACAGCGGTGAGCTTCACGGGTTTGTGGGCCCCAACGGCGCCGGCAAAACCACCACCATGCGCATTCTGGCCACGCTGCTGCCGGCCACCTCCGGAAAGGCTTATGTGGACGGGGTGGAGGTATCAAAGGAAGGCAAGAGGATACGGCGCATGGTGGGGTACATGCCGGACTTCTTTGGCGTGTACGACGGCCTCAAATCGTGGGAGTATCTCGATTTTTACGGCAGGTGCTATTCGCTTTCCTATAAGGAACGGGCAAAGATGGTAGACCGGCTATTGGAGATTGTGCGCCTTTCGGACAAAAAAAACGCATACATCGATGTCCTGTCCAGGGGCATGAAGCAGCGGCTTTGCCTGGCCCGGAGCCTGATCCACGATCCCAAGCTCCTCATTCTGGATGAACCGGCGTCCGGCATGGATCCCCGGGCCAGGGCGGAGATGAAGGATATACTGCGTACGCTGCGGAATATGGGGAAGACGATCTTGATCTCCTCCCACATACTTCCGGAGCTTTCCGAAATGTGCGACTCCCTGACCATCATCGACCATGGCAAACTTGTTTTCTCCGGGCCGGTTGCGGAGCTGGCCAGGAAGATGCGGGGGCAGGCCCCGCTGGATATCCTGCTTACACAGGAAGCCACCGGGGAGCAGATGGCGGGAACGGTCGCGCTTTTGAAGGAATATCCTGGCGTCACTTCCATTTTGCAGCCGGAGGAGCGCCTTTTGCGGGTGGACTTTGAAGGCGGGCATCAGGAGACGGCGGCGCTTTTGCGGGCGCTTTTGCATCATGAGACGCCGGTGATGGACTTCCACCGGGCACCCATGAACTTGGAAAAGGTGTTTATGGAGGTGACGCAGGAATGATCAACCCAATTCTGGCATCCAGCGCCCGCAGGCGCATGCGCTCCTGGCGCACCGTGATCATCCTGACGCTTTATGGCGCTTTGATGCTGGCCTTTGCCGTGACAAGCTCCATTTCCGTGCTGGGCCGGTCAACCATGACCATCGGCGGCATGCGGGCGGGCATTGACTATTACATTTACGCTGTGGCGCTGCAGTTCGTGCTGCTTTTGCTGGTAGCGCCCGGCATGACGGCGAACAGCATCGCGGGCGAGCGGGAACGCCAGACGCTGGACCTGATTCTGGTTACGCATACGGGCTCGTTCCGGATTGCGGTGGGCAAGCTGCTGGAGAGCTTCGGCTTTCTTGTGCTGGTGCTTCTCTCCTCCTTTCCCATGCTGTGCGTGGTGCTCCTGTTTGGGGGTATCACCCTTGCGCAGGTGCTGACCGTTTTATTGTTCATGTCCGTTTCGGCCCTGGGCGCGCTGAGCGTGGGCCTTTTTATCTCGGCTGTTTTCAAGCGTACCGCTGCGGCTACGGTCGTATCGTACCTTGCGATCTTTGCCATCGGCATTGGCACGCTGGTTCCCATGGCACTGGACAATGAAACGCTGATGAAATATATGAACAGCCCCGATATGCTCAATTCCCTGAGTGCGGATGCGCTGTTCGCGCTTACGCCCAAGCTGCTGCTTTTCAACCCCGGCATCGGCCTGCTTTCGCTGATGGCGGACCAAACGGGGCTGCTTGACCGTACGTTCCAAATGCTTCCTTCCGGCTATATGTATTATCAGTTTTTGGAAAAGCTGGATTTCGGGCTGATCGCATGGATCAATATGGGGGCCGTTTTTGCCGCATCCATGATTCTCACCTTTTTTTCGGCGCTGCTGATCCGCCCGCGCATAGGCCGTGTCCGGGGCCGGGGCAGCCGTAAGGCCGCAAAGGGGCTGGCGGCATGAAGCAAAAGGCTCATCCCGCCATTGTTCAGGCCCTGCGTCCGGCGAAGCGGCGGATACGCCTCTACCATGCCGCTCAGTACGCAGGTACGGGAGTACTGGCGGCTTGCGCAAGCTGCGCCGCCCTCGCGGGCGTATCATATTTCGTTCCCATTCCGCGGCTGCCCCTTTTCATGGCGTTGGCGGCCTTGAGCCTCTTTTCCCTTTCCGTGCTTGCCGGGCTTTTGAGGCCTGTTTCCAATGAACTGGCGGCCAGGCGCGCTGATGCGGGAGGGCTTCATGAGCGTGCGCTCACGGCGCTGG
>JAEWNM010000211.1 GCA_023392755.1 Bacillota bacterium | reverse complement strand
AGGGTGGGGCTGATAAACATCGGCGCGGAGGCGGAAAAGGGCAACGCGCTGGTGAAGGCCACTTATCCTGTAATGGAAAAGGCGGCCTATCACTTTATCGGCAACGTGGAGGCCCGGGATATCACGGGCGACAAGGCCGATGTATTGGTGTGCGACGGCTTCTCCGGCAACCTGATTTTGAAATTCATGGAGGGTGTAGCCGGCACGCTGATGCATATCATCAAAGGGGAGCTTCTGTCCGACCTGCGGGGCAAGATTGGCGGATTAATCGCAAAGCCCGCCTTCCGCCGGGTGGCAAAGCTGATGGACTACGCCGAAGTGGGCGGCGCGCCGCTGCTGGGTGTTAAGGGCGTTGTCGTCAAGGCGCACGGTTCCAGCAACGGCCACGCCATGGCCTGCGCCATCCGCCAGGCATCGCTGATGGCCAAGGGCAATGTGGCGGGCCTTATCGACAGGCAGATTCAGGCAAGCATACCCCAAACCTGATTTATACGGCACTCATCGGGAAGGATGCAGTCATCCACATGAAAAACAGGAGGAATGGATATGGTATTTGAAACGGTAGCGCCCCTGATTGCAAAGCAACTGCGGGTGGATGCGGCAACGGTGACCCGCGACGCAAGGCTGGTGGAGGACCTGAAAGCCGACAGCGCCAACATTATGGTGATGATCATGGATTTGGAAGACAAATTTGGCATCATGGTGGAGGATGAGGTCATCGTCAGGCTCAAAACGGTGGGCGATGTGGTGGATTACATCGAATCCCACCAAAACTGACGCCAAACCGAAAGACGCGCCTATTTCGCGGCATTAATCAATTCCCGGAAATCGATCCTGAGCTTGTCGACAGTCTGGGCGTTGCCGATTGTTCGGCAGCGCCTTTTCATGATAGGAGGAGTTTGCTTGAAGGAACTTATGGACAGCCTTCAATATGCCTTCCATAACGAAACATTGCTCCGCCGGGCGCTGACCCACCCGTCCGTCGGCGGGGAGGACAACCAGCGCCTGGAGTTTTTGGGCGACGCGGTGCTGCAATACTGCATGTCCCGCATCCTGTATGAAAAGCATTCTTCCATGAGCGAAGGCGGCTTGACCCACCGGCGCGCAATGCTGGTGTGCGAAGCCGCTCTCGCCAAGGTAGCCGGGAAAATCGGGCTTGCAAAGTATCTCATCATGAACAAGGCGCAGGAGCAGGACGGGGGCAGGGAGAATCCCTCCATCCTGGCCGACGCCATGGAGGCGGTTCTGGCGGCGGTATGCCTGGATGGCGGCATCGACACGGCGCTGACGCTTGTTAGATGGCTTTGGCCGGAGGAGGAGAGCCTCGCCCCCGCGCTGGACGCCAAGAGTGCGCTGCAGGAGTGGATACAGGCCCAGGGCCGCGAAGCGCCCACCTATGCGCTGCTTAAAGCGGAAGGGCCTCCCCACAGCCGCATTTTCACCGCCCAGGTGAATGCTCAGGGCCTGCCGCCTTTTTGCGGCCGGGGAAAAACCAAGCGCCAGGCGGAGCAGGAAGCCGCCCAACACGCGCTTGAGCACGTCAAAGGTTCGGGAGGGTCGGCATGCGGCTGAAGAAGCTGGAAATATACGGGTTCAAATCCTTTGCCCAGCGCACGGAGATCGTGTTCAACCAGGGCATTACCGGGATTGTGGGCCCCAACGGCAGCGGCAAAAGCAATATTGCCGACGCCGTTCGCTGGGTGCTGGGCGAGCAAAGCGCCCGGCTTTTGCGCGGTGCCAAAATGGAGGACATCATCTTTGGCGGCACGGAAAAGCGCAAGGCCATGGCCTACTGTGAAGTATCCCTTGTGTTTGACAACAGCGACAAATCCCTGCCCGTGGATTATTCCGAGCTGATGGTCACCCGCCGGGTCTACCGCAACGGCGAGAGCGAATACTATCTCAACAAGGCCGCCTGCCGCCTAAAGGATGTGGTGGACCTTTTCCGGGATACGGGCATTGGCCGGGAAGGCTATTCCATCATCGGCCAGGGAAGGATCGACGAAATTCTTTCCCAGAAAGGGGAGGACCGCCGCCAGGTGTTTGAGGATGCGGCGGGCATCATGAAATACCGCGCCCGCAAGGATGAAGCGGAGCGCAAGCTTGCGCGCACCCGGGAAAACCTTACCCGCGTGGAGGATATCCTCGATGAGCTTTCCCGCCACTTGGCGCCGCTTAGCAGGCAGGCGGAAACAGCGCGGGCCTATTTGGTGCTGGCGGAGCAACTGAAGGGTTTGGAGCTGAACATATTCCTTCTGCGCCATGACAAGCTGAAGGAACGCCTGAACAGCCTGACGGAGGCGGCGGCGGGGGTGCAGGCGGTTCTGGATCAGAATGCCGCGCGCCTTGCCGAAAAAACGGAGCTCCGCCGGGATATGGAAGATCATCTTGAGCGCATGGAGGCGGACCTTCTTGCGGCCAGGGATGCGTTGATGCGCTTAAGCGGCGAATGGCACGAGGAAAAGGCCAACCGGGAAAAGGTGAACCAGCGGCTCATAAACAGCCGGGAAAACGAACTGCGCGCAAGCGATGAGGCTGCCCGGCTTCAAGAGCGGCACAGCGAGATGCAGGCATTGGAATCTTCCGGAGAGGGCGGTTTGAATGCCCAGGAGGAAGCGCTGCGCCAAGGCCGGGAAGCGCTTCAAAACGAGCAGGGGCTGCTTGAGCGGTACATGGCGGAGGAGGCGGCCCGGGAACAGGAGCTGGAAGAGCACAAGGCGGCCATCATGGCGGCCATGAACCGCCTTAGCAACGAGCGCACCGCCCAAACGCGGCAGCAAACCGTTATGGCACAAATGCGCGAGCGGCTTGTGGACTTGGACAGGAGCCAGGCGGAGCTTGCGCAAAAGGAAACCGAGCTTGAGGGCGCATATCAAAAAGCGGTGGAGCAAGGAGAAGCCACCCGGGAAAGCTGTCAGGAGCTTGCCAGGGAAGCCGCTTCGCTGGATGCTTCCGTGCAATCGCTGGGTGCGTCCATCAGCGCAAAG
Source organism: Bacillota bacterium (assembly GCA_023392755.1). Classification (GTDB taxonomy): domain Bacteria; phylum Bacillota; class Clostridia; order Christensenellales; family Aristaeellaceae; genus JAEWAH01. The sequence continues at coordinate 2,999 of JAEWNM010000211.1, read as the reverse complement.
GCCGCCGCCGTTCAGCAGTCCGCGGGGCGCAGGCAAGCCATGGAAAGCCGCCTGAAGCTTTTGGAGGAAATGGCAAGGGAATACGAGGGCTATGCCCAGGCGGTGAAGCGGGCGCTTACCCATGCAAAGAGCCAGGGCGACAGCAAGGTGTGGGGCGTTGTGGCCATGCTCATGCGCGTTCCCAGACATTTGGAAACAGCCGTTGATATGGTGCTGGGCGGCGCGCTTCAAAACATCATCACCGAGGATGAACCCACCGCCAAGCGTATGATTGATTATCTGCGCCAGAATCAATTGGGGCGCGCTACCTTTTTGCCCATGAACACCATCCGCGGCCGGGTGCTCACGCGTGAGGAGCGGTCGCTGCTTTCCATGCCCGGCTGCCTGGGGGCGGCCAGTGAACTGATTTCCTACGATCCCGAATACAGGGAGATCATGGAGAACCTGCTGGGCCGCACCGTGGTGGCGGAAAACCTGGATGCGGGCATTGCCATTATGCGGGCGGGGCGGCAGGCCTTCCGCCTTGTAACATTAAGCGGCGACGTGATGCATAGCGGCGGTTCCATGACCGGCGGCTCCGTACAGGCCCGGGCCGCCAGTTTGCTGGGCCGGGAGCGGGAAATTGAGGAGCTGCGCGTATCGGCACGCAAGCTGGCGCAGGAATTGCAAACCGAGCGCCAGGCTCTGGAGGAAATGGAAAAGGAACGGGCCGAGCTCAAGAGTCTACGGAATGAAGCCATGGGCCGGGTGCATCAGGAAGAAATCGCCGTGGCCCGGGATCAGGAGCGGATACTTGGCGCGCGTCAGGAGTGGGACGCGCTGAAAGCACGCCTGGAAATGACGCAAAGCGCCCGCCGCCAGCTGGAGGAAGGCATAGCCCAGATCGAGGAGGACTTAGAGGCTATTTCCCGCCGCACCGGCGACGCGTCCATGGACCAGGAGGCAATGCAGCAAAAAACGCTGGAGCTGCAGCAGGCGTTGTCATCCGCCCGCCAAAAGGTGGAAAAGCAGCGGGATGCGGTAACACGGCATATGCTGGACGTTACCGGCCGGGAGCATGAGATTGCCGGCCTCAAGCGCGACCGCCAGCGTTTGAAGGATGAAGTAAGGCACGCAAAGGAAAACATGGAGCGGCTGCGCCGGGAGGCGGAGGCCGTAAAGGAATCCATCCTTCAGGATGAGGCGGAGTTTGCCCGCCTTGAGCAGGCCGTGGCTTTGCGCCAGCAGGCGGCAGCGGCGGCCCAGGCCAATGTGGACGGGCTAGAAAGCAGGCGCATTGCCCAGCAGTCTGCGCTTCGCACGCTGCGCGATGAAGCGGAGGGCCTGCAAAAGGAGGCGGCGGAGCTTTTGGAAAAGCTTCACCGTACCGAACTCAACCGCACCCGTGCGGAGTCTGATCTTGCCGCTATGCAGGACCGCATCTGGAATGAGTACGAATTGACATACGGCGGGGCGGAAGCCTACCGCGTGGAGAAGTTCGACCTGTCCGCCGGGGAAAAGGGCGCCGTTTCATTAAAGGAACAGATTCGCGCACTGGGCACGGTGAACGTAAACGCCATTGAAGAATACGTAGCCACAAAGGAGCGCCACGACAGCCTTCTTGCGCAGCAGCAGGACCTGAAAAAGGCGGAGGAGGACCTGGGGCTTCTCATCACCAAGCTTCTTGGGCAGATGGAGCATGTTTTTATCGCCCAGTTCAACCTTTTGAGGGAGTATTTCCGCGAGACGTTTGTGCGCCTGTTCGGCGGCGGCCATGCCGAGCTTTCGCTTACCGACCCAAACGACGCGCTGAACTGCGGCATTGAGATCATTGCCCAGCCGCCGGGGAAAAAGCTGCAATTGCTGTCGCTTCTGTCCGGCGGCGAGCGGGCGCTGACAGCCATCGCCATCCTCTTTGCCATGCTCAAGCTCAAGCCCACGCCCTTTTGCATACTGGATGAGATCGAGGCCGCGCTGGACGAGGCGAACATCAACTATTTTGCCGATTATCTCAGCGAGTACGGCAAAAACACGCAGTTCGTGGTGGTCACCCACCGCAAGGGCACCATGGAGCGGTGCAACGCGCTGTACGGCGTGGCCATGGAGGAGCGGGGTATTTCGAAGATGGTATCCGTCAACTTGACGGAGTACGCTGGATAAACGCCGGCATGCAATATGGCCTCCGAAGGTTCCCAAAGTGCGACCGCAAAGCCCTTTGGCCGCATCCGTAGATGCGAAATCCTGTTTTTAAAAGTGACCCAGCCAATCGTTTATTTACGCACGTAATGGTTTTAACTGCAATAAATCGTGCAATGCATGAATATGGCGTATTACCGGGGGAGGGAACATCATGGAGGACAAAGAAAAGAAAGGCCTGTTCGCCCGCCTGCGCGACGGGCTGCAAAAAACCCGCTCCAACCTTACCGTCAAGGTGGATGAACTGGTGGAGAACGCCGGGGTGGTGGATGAGGATTTCTATGACGAGCTGATGGATATCCTTATTTTGTCTGACGCCGGCGTGGCAGCCTCCGAGGAGATTCTTGACAAGCTCCGCAAGCAGATCAAGAAAGAGAATGTCAAAAGCACCATGAAGGCCAGGGAGATGCTTCAAGGCATCATTGCCGAGGAGATGAACATCCCCCGTCCGCCCCTCAAGTGGCCTATGGCCATGCTGGTGGTTGGCGTCAACGGCGTTGGCAAAACAACCACCATCGGCAAGCTGGCGCTGCGCTTTCAGGCCATCGGCCGCACGGTGATGCTTGCCGCCGGGGATACCTTCAGGGCGGCCGCGGCGGATCAATTGTCCATTTGGGCCGACCGCGCCAGGGTGCCCCTTGTGCGCCACGCGGAGGGAGCCGATCCCGCGGCGGTGGTGTTCGACGCGGTGCAGGCGGCCAAGGCCCGCAAGGCGGACCTTCTCATCGTGGACACCGCCGGGCGGCTGCACAACAAAAAGAACCTGATGGATGAGCTGCACAAAATGCGCAAGGTCATCGACCGCGAGTACCCCGAGGCGGATG
>JAEWNM010000204.1 GCA_023392755.1 Bacillota bacterium | reverse complement strand
ACAGCGCCTGAAGGAGCTTCAGGTGGATTCGATACTGGATGCGGGGTATATTGAGCAATATATGGAGGACGCGCCTTTTTCCATATTTGCCACAATTGGCTATACCGAAAAGCCTGATGTAGCCGCCGCCAAAATACTGGAAGGCCGCGTGGCCATTGTTACGGACGGATCGCCGTTTGTGCTCACCGCGCCCATGCTGTTTATCGAAAGCTTTCAAACGGCGGAAGACTATTACGTGCGGCCTTTTTTTGCGAGCTTTTCCAGGCTGCTGCGGTATCTGGCTTTTTTCATGACTGTCTACGCGCCGGCGATTTACATCGCGCTGACTACCTTTCACCAGGAACTGATTCCCACCACATTGCTGCTTACCGTGGCCAAGGCACGGGAAGGAACGCCCTTCCCGGCCTTTTTGGAAGCGCTGATCATGATATTCTCCTTTGAGATATTGCGGGAGGCGGGGCTGCGGCTGCCGCGGCCCGTTGGGCAGGCCATCAGCATTGTTGGTGCGCTGATTATGGGCGACGCAGCCGTGTCGGCCGGGCTGGTGGGCGCGCCACTGGTGATAGCCGTTGCGCTGACGGCGGTTACGGGCTTTGTTGTGCCCTTGCAAAGCGACGCCGCGTCCCTGCTGCGGCTGGTGTCGATGGCGCTGGGCGCGGTGCTGGGCGGGTATGGCATTGCCATGGGCCTGCTGGCGACACTGGTGCATCTGGCGTCGCTGAAATCCTTTGGCGTGCCTTACTTTGAATCATTCGCGCTGTCCCGGGATCTGCAGGACACCATGGTGCGCATGCCGCTGTGGTTTATGACAAAGCGGCCCAAAGACATTGCGCAGGGGGATACGACACGAAGGCACTTCTTTATACCGCCCATGCGGCCACATGACGAGCAGGGCACACAGCCTGAACCGGAGGGCGGGGAAGAATGAGGAAGCTTATGTGCGTGCTGACGGCGCTGACCGTATTGCTCGGCGTAACAGGCTGCTGGGACAGCCGTGAGCTGGATACGCTTTTTATCGTGACAGGGCTGGGGCTGGATTCCGGCGAGAATACGGATGAGGTAAACGTAGGCGTGCAGATTGTACGTGTGGCGGAGGGCGGTTCCGGGTCAGGCTCCGGGTCAGGCTCCGGGTCAGGCTCCGGCGGCGGGGGAGGAGACGGCGGCAGCAGCATTGTGCTGGAAGCCAGCGGGAAAAGCGTGCTTGCGGCTGTTTCCACCTTGCGCCACGAAAGTACAAGGGTGCTGTTTTTGCACCATAACCAGATGGTGATCTTTGGCAGGGAGCTGGCGGAGAAAGGAATCAAGGAGCATCTGGACCTATTTTTGCGGGATGAGGAGACACGCATGGAAACGCTGGTGCTGGTGGCCGACGGCAAAGCCAAGGATATCCTTAGTGCCGAGCTGGACCAGGACAAGCTTTCCGGCGTGGCTGTAACGCGCATGATGCGGCAGTTTGCCGACATTTCCGTTTACCTGAGCGTTAATATGCTGCACCTTGTATCGAAGCTTCTGACAAAAACAACGGCACCCCTTTTGCCGATAGTGGAAGTGAAAAAAGAGAATGACAAGGAAATGCTGAGTATTTTGAGAATGGCGGTGTTTAAAGGCGACAAAATGGTGGGGGAACTGAGCTGGGAGGAGGTTACCGGCTACCTTTGGGCAATGGGAGAAATCAATGAGGGTATATTGGAAATCGACACCGAGAAAGGCACGGTTGCCATGAACATCATACAGGTCACAAGCAATACGGAACCTGTACTTCAGGCGGATGGCAGGGCGGGGGTGAAGCTGGACATTGAAACGGTGTTGGATATTGAGGAACTGAACGGGTTTGGGGATGTGAAGCTGGAGGAGCTTCACGGCATGCTGATGCAGGAGGCGCAAAAGGCCATAGAGCAGCGTGTGCAAACCACCTTTGAGAAAACGCGTCAGCTTGACGCCGACATTTACGGGTATGGCGGCAAGTTTCACATCAAATATCCTGAACAATGGAAAAATATCGAGCAGCAATGGGACACGGTGTATCCCGGATTGCAGCTTGTGCTGAATGTAAAGGCGTATATTGTGGGCACGGGGAAAACGGCGCTTACCCTGGATATGGAGGAAAACAAGAAATGAAACTGGAGACAGGGAAAATAACCTCCGCCCAATTGATGTTCTCCACCGCCTGCTTTATTCAGTCCTCCGCGCTGCTTTCCTCTTTCCTGACCGGGGTGACGGACTATGATTCCTGGTTTGTGGTTGCGGTGGGCATTGTGCTCTGCCTGCCCATTTTACTGACATACATCGGCTTGATGAAAATGTATCCTGGAAAAAATCTGGCGGAGATCAACGACCTTGTGTTTGGAAAGGTACTGGGCAGGGCGGTTACATTTTTGCACATTTTGTTTTTCCTCACGCTGGCCTCGCTGAACCTGAGGGACTTGAGTCTGTTTGTCAAGCAAACCATCATGGACAAGACGCCGGATGTGGTTCTTTCGGCTGTTTGCGTGCTTGTGTCCGCCTTCGCCGTGAGGTATGGGCTTAAGGTGGTGACACGCTATGCCTTTTTGTTTGTCCTGATATCGGCGGCCGTGCTGGCAGGGTCGCTTTTGTTCGCCTCCACCCAGATGGACCTGAACAACTTTCTGCCAATGCTGCAAAAGCCCTTCAAGACATATGTGCAGGGCACAAATATCGTTTTGAGCATACCCTTTGGCGAGCTGGTGATTTTTTTGATGATTCTGCCGTACGTGCGTGAGAGGCAAAAGCATATCGGCACCTATTTCCTGGGCGGGTTTTTGCTGGGGGCGCTGATGTTTTTGATGGTGGTGTTTCGGGATACGGCGGTATTGGGAAACACGCTGAGCCTTTTCGCGCTGCCCGCCTATGAAACGCTTAGGATCGTAACGCTGTTCGGAAC
>JAEWNM010000147.1 GCA_023392755.1 Bacillota bacterium | reverse complement strand
TGTCCATCAGCGACCGCTTCGCCACCGCCCAGGAAACGGCGGGGGATGTGCTCGTTACCAGCTACGGCCTTACCACCCAGGGTGCTTGGAAAGCGCTGAAGTACGTGCGTCAGGCGCTTTTATGCTACAGCGAGCTGTATGGCGCGTATCCCTACCGGCATCTTGCAGTCGTCGCGGTGGATTTTCCCTTTGGCGGCATGGAATATCCCGGGCTTGTCATGATACAAAAGGGCCTGTACGAGTCTGACAGCGAGCAGAATCTGGAAAACGTGGCGGCCCACGAGGTGGCGCATCAGTGGTGGTATGCGGTGGTAGGCTCCGACCAGTATTTTCAGCCCTGGCAGGACGAGGCATTGGCGGAGTTTTCGCTGCTGGACTATACCGAAAAGTATTACGGCCGGGAAGCGCGGGAAAGCATGGCGTTTTCCCGGTTTGAAACCGCCATGCGGGTGACCGTGCCAAGAGGCGTTACACCGGGCAGCCCCGTCGATTACTTTGGCACCATGTCGGAGTATTCCCTGGTGGTATACCGGAGGGGCGCTTCGCTGATGGTGGCGCTGAATACGGCCCTGGGCGATACGTTCCATGAATTTTTAAGGACCTATTACCGGCAGCATGCTTTTCAAATTGCCTCCCGCGACGATTTTCGGCAGACGCTCAGGCAGGTTTCCGGCCAGGACTGGAATGCCTTGATGGTGGATTATCTGGATACCTATATCGCCAATTGAATACGTATGAAAAGCAGGTGCGTGTATGGTCATGGAGCCGCTTAAGGCAGCGGTGCTGATTCCTTCCCTGGAGCCGGACGACAGGCTATTGCCTTATGTCCGGCAGCTTCTTGACAGGGGCTTTTCCCGCGTGGTGGTGGTGGACGACGGCTCCGGGCCAAGCTATCAGCCAATCTTTTCACAGCTTTTGGAGCTTCCGGGCTGCCATGTCCTCCATCATGAGAAGAACAGGGGCAAGGGCGACGCGCTGAAAACGGGCTTCGCCTATATCCGGGATGAGTGCCCCGGCTGTTCCGGCGTGGTCACGGCGGATTCCGACGGCCAGCATACGGCCGACGATGTCCGGGCCATGGCCCAGCGCCTTGCCGAGGGGGAGGATGGGCTGCTGCTGGGGACCCGGGATTTTTCCCTGGGCCACGTGCCCAAGAAAAGCCGGGCAGGCAACAGAATCACATCCTTTATTTTCTGGCTGCTGTACGGCCGGTGGCTGAAGGATACGCAGACAGGGCTGAGAGCCTTTTCCGCCCAGCACCTTTCCTTTATGCTCAAGGTGGAGGGGCACCGCTTCGAGTATGAAATGAACATGCTTATCGCCTGCGCCAGGGACAACCTTCCCATGAAGGCCATACCCATTGAAACGGTATACGAGAATGAAAACAAGGGCACGCATTTTGATCCCTTCCGGGACAGCCTGCGCATTTACCGTGTGATCTTCAGAAATTTTTTCAGGTTCATGTCCTCCTCCTTTTTGGCTACGGCCATCGACCTTGGCATCAGCTTTCTGCTGATGGATGCTTTGCGCATGGGCCCGATCCCCAGCGAATGGCGCATCGCCATTGCCACCGGGGCGGCAAGGCTGATATCCTCCGGCTTTAATTTCCTGGTCAACAAAAATTTTGTCTTCCATTCCCGCAGCGCACGGCAAAAGCAGACGGATGCCCTTTTGCGCTATGCCGTTCTTTGCGTATGCGTGTGGGCCGTTTCCTGGGGTGCCGTGTCGTCGGCCCACGAGTACCTGGGCATCTCAGACAAGCTTGCCAAGATTATTGCCGACACCTTTCTGTTTTTCATCAACTACCGCGTCCAGCAGCGCTGGGTTTTCCGCAAGCATCCGCAATATGCCGAGCAAGGAGCGAACATTGGATGAAGGCAAAAATAAAGTGCGTCATGCTCATGTTTCTTTTGTCAGCGGCCCTGGCAGCCGCCGCGGCGGGAGAGGGCTATTCCCTTCCCCAAGACGCCTCGCCGGCGCCGGCTCCCAATCCCGCGGGCTACGTATCCGAGACAGCCTATGAGGATGAAACCATCTCCGTCAGCCTGGAAAGCCAAAAGATAGGCGATTCCGTTTATAACATCGCAAGGGTCACTATAGCCCATCCCTCCCAGCTTCGCACGGCCCTGGCCGGGCCTTACGGCGCCAAGAAAACGGCCAAGCCCCTGGCGATGGCCGAGGCTGCAAATGCGGTGGTCGCCATCAACGGCGATTATTTCCAGTACAGCAGCCGGGGTTATACCGTCAGGCAGGGGGAGACCTACCGCAAAACGGTCAGTACAAAGCAATTGGATATACTGATCATTGACGAGGCGGGGGATTTTCACATCATCAAGAAATCCAGCAAAAAGGAATTGGCCGCTTTTCTGGACAGCGGGCATACGCCCGTCAATGCCTTCACCTTTGGGCCGGCTTTGGTGATGGACGGCCAGGTGCAGACCATTTACAACAGCTATGGGTTTTCACCCCAGGACAGGGCGCCCCGGGTGGCCATCGGCCAAACCGGCCCGCTGGAATATGTGCTGGTGATGGTGGACGGCCGCATGGACGGCTATTCCAAGGGGATCACCATCAAAATGCTGGCTGAATTTATGGGGGAACTGGGCTGCCAGCAGGCGTTCAACCTGGACGGGGGCGGCTCCGCCTCCATGGTGTTTGGCGGAAAGTATTTCAACAAGATGGATGACAAGTCGGCCCGCAATATATCGGATATCATTTATTTTGCCTCGGCTGTGCCGGAATCGGCTTGGCAGGATGCCGGGAAACAGGAGTGACCGCTATGAACAGGAAACGAAGCGTGGAAACGGCCGTATTCGCATCCCTTATCGCACTTATGCTGCTTGTGCTGCCTTTGGTTGTCCCCTCGGGGGCGGTACTGTTTTCCGCCGACAGGGCCTATATGGAAAACAACTCCCTCTTTGCGGATGGCGGGGAGGAGGAACAGTACGAGGAGGAAGAACTGCCGGAGGAGGACGCCAAAGAAGCCGGGAAGATGCTTGTGTTAAGCGCCGGCGGCGGCTCGTCGCCGGAAGCCGCAGAGCCTGCCGCTCTGCCGATGGATTTTTCCGCGGGCCCTGTTCCCAACCCGGCCGGGTTCACGGAAAACGGTTATCAGGACGAGAGCATCACCGTGTCCATGGAGCACCGGGAGATAGACGGGTCCCTATATCATGTGGCCCGCGTGAAGATAGCCCACCCCTCCCAGCTGCGCACCGCGCTGGCGGCCCCTATAGGCACCAAGAAAACAAACAAAACCTCCACCCTGGCCAGAAACAACAACGCCGTGGTGGCCATGAACGCCGATTTTTACACCAACAAGGATAAGGGCAATTATCTGTATGTCGTCCGCCAGGGGGAGACCATACTGTTTCCCCCCAAGGACAAGGGCAGCCTGCATGTGCTGATCATAGACAGCAAAGGCGATTTTCATATCCTGACGGAAGACAAGATGAACAGGTTCGCAAGGATGAAGGAGGACAAGGACAACCCCATCCTGCAGGCGTTCACCTTTGGCCCGGCGCTGGTGGTGGACGGCGCGGTTGCGCCCATGCCGGAACCCTATATGTTTGATATCAGGGGCCGCAACCCCCGGGCGGCCATCGGCCAGACCGGCCCCCTGGAATATGTGCTGGTGGTGGTTGACGGGCGCATATCGGAATCCAAGGGCATTACGGCGGAAACGCTGGCCGACTTCATGCTGGAGCTGGGCTGTGTCCAGGCGTTCAATATGGATGGGGGCAACTCCTCCGCCTTGATTTTCAACAACGCTTTCTACAGCCACGACAAAACCAAATCCGAGCGTTCCACCAGCGATATCCTCTATTTCGCCTCCGCGGTGGACCCCGCTTCCTGGCAATGATGCCGTTTGGTACAAAGGAGAAGCGCCATGTTTGAGGATGTTCGTTCCTTTCAGCTGACGGTATACCTGTATGGCCTGTATGTAGCCCTGGGAGCGGCGCTGTGGCTGGTCCTTTCCTTGCTGCTGGCAAAAAGGAGAAAGCTGCCCACAAACGCCGTTTTGCTGGCCGGCACGCTGGCCATCCCTCTGGGCCTGGTTTTTGCGCGGCTCCTTTTTTGCCTCATCAGCTACGGCTATTTTTGGGAAGCCGTCGGGCAGCCCGTGGCTGTGCTGTATTTCTGGGACGGCGGCTTTTCCATGATGGGGGCGCTTCTTGGCGCCGTGCTGGCCGCATTGCTTGCGTCACGCTTGAAGAAGGTACCCTTTGGGGACCTGATCGATGTGCTGGCGGTGCCCGCCGGGCTGTTTATCGCCGCCGCGCGCCTGGGTGAAATACATACCGCTCTGGGCCGGGGCAAGAGCATAGGCGTGGAATGGATGCGGGGCAGCGGCTTTTTCGGCATCACGGAGTCATGGAGCGACGATGTCTTCCATGCGGTGTTCCGGTATGAGGCGGTGGTGGCGGTGATACTGCTTGCCGTTATGCTGTGCCTGTTCTTTGGCAGGAAGACGCGGGCCACGGCAAAGCCCGGCGATCTCGCGCTTGTATTCGGCACGCTGTTCGGCTCCGCCCAGGTGATATTGGAAAGCCTGCGCGACGACGGACATCTTTTGTGGGGGTTTGTAAGGGCTTCCCAAGTCATCAGCATCCTTCTGCCGGTGACGGCCCTGGCTGTGTTCAGCGTGCGGGTAATCCGCGGCGAGCGCATGAGCTGGCGGCCCGCTGCAGCCTGGTTCATGGCGGCATCAGCCATCGGCCTTGCCGTTATCAAGGAGTTTGATATCGATACCAGCGACAACCTGCCCAGGGAATACGCGCTGATGTCGCTGGCCATGGCGGTGCTGGCGGCGGCGGCGCTTGTGCTATGGAGAAGGACAAAGAACAAACGGCAGTACAAATGACCCGACCGGTTAGGGGGAGGGAAAAAGTTTGAAAGCGAACAGGGATGCGCTGCGCCGTTTTATCACCGGTGAACTGCCGCCCGCCGCAAAGGGGCGGGAGGAGCAGTTCTTTGGGGATTTGGTGCGCGGCAACTGCGTCCGGCTGGGGCTGCTGGGCTTAACAGGCGCGGCGCTTCAGGCGGCTGTGCTCTTTTCTCTTGGGGACTTGCCCATCATGCGCGACTTGCTTATGCGCTGGTTCACGTTGCTGGCGGTGATCGGCCTTGGCATCTTCGGCCTGTTCTTTCTCCGCCAATCCAAAGGCGCCATGGCGGTTTCCGCCCTGTGGGCATGCCAGGTAGGGTTCGCCGTTTAC
>JAEWNM010000144.1 GCA_023392755.1 Bacillota bacterium | reverse complement strand
GGCATTTCCTTCGGGGATTAACCGATCGGAAACTGCGCATGCTATACGCGAGGTGATGCGCATGCGCTTGAAACAGGACCTGAAGCTCTTTGCCCTGGGTGCGGCTGCCTATCCGCTGATGGAGCTTGCCTACAGGGGGCGTACTGCCCCCTCCATGGCGGCGGCCGGCGGCGTGGGCCTGTATATGCTCAGCCAGTTAAGCCGCCGTATGGCGGGCCGCCCCCTGTGGCAAAAGTGCCTGGCGGGCGGCGCGGCCCTTACCGCCCTGGAATACGCGGCGGGCCGCACGGTAAACCGCCGCCATCAGATATGGGATTATTCCCGGCTTCCGCTGCATGTGGACGGCCAGGTCTGCCCGCAATACGCGGGGCTGTGGTGCCTTTTATCCCTGCCCGCCTTCGCGCTTTTGAACAGGATGCGGCGGTAATCCCGCGGCGGTGCAAAGCTGCAGACAAAAACATGGCAGCCTCATATAAATTTTTTTAGCAAAAGAGAGAATGCACCCGAAGGTCCAGGCCCCGTTCCCCATCTGGCTCAATTGTCGCGCTGCCACACATTCCGCAATCTCAATGGTCGTTCTGGTTCGCTACAGCTCCCATCCCTCCCTTTCGCTTGATTCATCCGCCCAGCCTATAGCCGCCACTGGCGGCGGCTGGGCTCCTTCACCGCTTGCATCGCTCTGTTTCGCCAGCCTCCTTAACCCCTCCCTTTTCTGCCGCTGGCAGGGTCGGGGTTACGGAGCCCTGGTCGCCTCCCTTTGGGGGCGAAACACCTCTGAAATGTTTGCAGCAGTCAAAAAACTGAACCCAAATAGAAGAATGCACCCGAAGGTCCAGGACCCGTTCCCCATCTGGCTCAATTGTCGCGCTGCCACGCCACCGCTTGCATCGCTCTGTTTCGCCAGCCTCCTTCACCCCTCCCTTTTCTGCCGCTGGCAGGGTCGGGGTTACGGAGCCCTGGTCGCCCCCTGTGGGGGCGAAACACCCTTGAAAATGTTTGCAGCAGTAAAATAAAACAGGTCCCAAATAGAAGAATACCATCCGCCACATAAAAAAAATAGGACCCTAACGCGTTTGCCCCCACATATTCAATCCGCCTTTACAATCACAGCTTGCCGCCGTATCATATATGGCGGCAAGCTCAGTGTATAACAAAGCGGAGAGCCTCGGCCCTCCGTTTGCAGACAGCAATCATACGCAAAGGATGACGAACATGCAAAAGGTATTGGAGACACTGGAAAAGTATGTATCCCTGCCCAGCGGCACCTGGGACACGGCGGACGTCGCCGCCCTGGCCCAAGTGATCGCAGCCGATTTTCAAAGCCTGGGCATGCGCGTTGCGCTGATCCCCGGCAAAAGCATGGGGCCCATGCTGGAGTGCGCCTTCGGCCACGGCCCAAAGCAGCTGATGCTGATGGGGCATATGGACACCGTGTTCCCGCGGGCCGAATGCCAGCCTTTTTCCGTCGAAGGCGGAATCGCCCGTGGATCGGGCGTTTGCGACATGAAGGGCGGCATTGCCGTGATGCTCCACGCCCTAAAAAACGTGCTGCCCCTGGTTGACCGGGAAAAGTACACGGTCAAGGTGGTACTGAACGCGGATGAAGAGGTGGGCTCGCCGGAAAGCGCGCCCGCCATACTGAAAAACGCGCGGGATTCCTTTGCGGCATTAAGCTTCGAGCCGGCCCGCAAGGGCGGCGCGCTCACCTGCGAAAGGAAGGGCGTCACCTCCTTTACGGTGCGCTGCACGGGCATACGCGGCCATTCCGGGGCGAATTACCTGCAATGCGCCAGCGCCATTGAGGAACTGTGCGCAAGGATCAGCGCCATCTATACCCTAAGGGACGACAGCCGGAATATATCGGTGAACATCGGCACCCTTGCGGGCGGCACGGCGGAGAATGTGGTGGCGGACGAGGCGTCGGCCCACGGCGAATTCCGCTATTATGACCAGGCCTTCAGGCAGGAGCTGATGGACAGGCTGGAGGAGATTTGCAAAACGCCGGGCATCCCCGGCACCACCACCAAGGTCACCTTCGGCACCACCCACCCGGCGCTCAAAGCCACGGAGCAGAGCATGCGCCTGGCGGACATGGCCATCAAAATCGCGGCGGAGCTCAACGTGTCCATCACCACGGAGAGCACCGGCGGCGCGGGGGATATCGCCATCGCCGGACTTGCGGACATTCCCGTTCTGGATGGCTTCGGCCTGGAAGGCGACGGCATGCACACCACCCATGAATACGCGCTTATCGACAGCATCCCATACCATGTCATGCTGGCGGAGCGGATGATGATGGCGCTGCTGGCCTGATATCAAAGCCAAATCGGGGCATGAACAGCGCGGATGGCGGGCATCCGTTCACCCTGCGCCGTATTCGTCAAAGCGCGCCTTGGCGGCAGTCATTCGCCGCCAAGGCGCGCTCAGTGTATCAACAAAGTGGCTAACGCCACTTTGTTGAGCTTTTCCCTCGCTACACTGCAAAATGGCGATGCCATTTTGCGGCCGTTTGCTCGGGCAAGGAAGGATTTATTTAATTCCTTCGCAAACCCCCGCAACCTCAATCGGCGCGGCTTACAGCCGCTTGTTTCGGTTGATTCGTTCGGTTCGCCCATTGCTTCCCATCTGGCTCAATCGTCGCCGTGGTGCGCTACCGCTTCCAACCCCGGCTTGCTCAATCGGCGCATCGCTCGCTACCGTTCACACTACCATCTGGCTCAAGGGGCGCAATGCTCGCATCCCGCAAGCTCAATGGTCGTTCTAGTTCGCTACCGCTCCCAGCTCTCCCTTTCGCTTGATTCATCCACCCAGCCCATTGC
>JAEWNM010000108.1 GCA_023392755.1 Bacillota bacterium | reverse complement strand
CGTGGATAAGCATGGCATTCATGGATTCCCTGAATATCAGCGGTTCGGGCCTTACCGCGCAGAAGCTGCGCATGCAGATGGTGGCGCAGAACCTGGCAAACGCCCAAACCACCAGAACGGAGGGCGGGGGGCCCTACAGGCGCAAGCTTGTGGTGCTGACGGAGAGGAACGCGCAAGGCGCCTTCACCTCGGCTCTGAATGCTTCCATCGGCGGGGGAGATACCGTGGCAGGTGTGGAGGCGGCCGCCATTGCTGAAGACGCGGACGATTTCAAGCTGGAGTATGACCCGTCCCATCCGGATGCCAATGAGGATGGCTACGTACTGCTCCCCAATGTGAACACGGTGGAGGAAATGGTGGACATCATGTCGGCTTCCAGGCTGTACGAAGCCAATGTGACGGCCTTCAACGCCATGAAGGAAATGGCTGCCAAGGCGTTGGAAATAGGAAGATAACCCTGGAAAACAGACACAAAAGAACAGTACAAAAGAGGCAGGGGAACGGATATGGCCATTGATCAGATCAGACTGGCGCAATACATTGCAAATCTGCAAAAGCCATCGGGTGCCGCTCCGGTATCGGAGTCTGTTGCGCCCTTTGAGGAGTTTTTGAGGGATGCTGTTGTGCAGACGGTCAATACCGATTCGACTGCCAGGCTTGATGCAGTCACCCTGGCGTCGGGTATGAGCGATTCACCCCACAACATTACCATCAACACGGCTAAAGCCGATCTGGCGGTGCAAATGCTGGTATCCGTCAGGAACAAGGCGCTGGAAGCCTATAACGAGATCATGCGAATCACGCTCTAATCGGCCCCCCATAACGATACATAAGAAAATAATACGATTCGAGGGCGAGCATGGACCTTTCTATTTCAAACCTATTCCAGAGCATAAAGGGATATCTGGCGAAGCTTAGCAAGGGCAAGCGCATTGCTCTGGCGGCTTTGCTTGTTTCCGTTCTGGCGGGCTCGGTGGTCCTTGCAAACGTTCTGGACAGCGCCGGCTTTACGGTGCTGTACCGCGGTTTATCCCCCGCAGAGGGCGTTGAGATCGTGAATCTTATGGACAGCATGGGCACCTCCTACAGGCTTCAAACCGACGGCACCATCCTGGTGCCCAAAACCAGCGAGGCCATGCTCAAGATGCAGCTGGCAGCGGAGGGGTTTCCCAAAAGCACGCTGGGTTACGACATTTTCACCAGCCAGTCGGCGTTGATGACAACCGATTACGATAAAAAGCAATATCTTATATTCCAGTTGCAGGACAGGCTGCAGGAATCGCTCAGGACGCTGGAGGGTGTAAAAAATGCCATTGTTACCCTGAGCGTGCCGGATGACAGCTCCTTTGTACTAAAGGCCGACAGGCCCAAAGCAACGGCCTCGGTGGTACTGGAGCTGTATTCATATACCAGCCTTTCTCCCAAGCAGATCAAGGGCATTGAAGCGCTGGTGGCCAGGAGCGTGCCGGGGCTTCAAAACGAGAATGTGGCGATTGTGGACAGCACCGGCATGGTGCTCAACGAACAGACCGAGGAACTGAGCGGGCAGGCGCTGTCCCAGATTGAAACCATCAGCAAGATCAACGACTATTATAAGGAAAAGATTACGCGCTTTCTGGAGCCGGTATTCGGTACGGACGGCATGAGTGTGGCTGTCAGCGTGCAGGTGGATTTCCAGCAGAGGGTGACGGAGAAAACGACCTACGCGCCCGTGGTGGGCGAAAGCGGTATTCTCTCCAAAGAACAATTTGACCGCCAAAGCGTCAACGGCGGCACCCTGCCAAACGTCGCGGCGGGAACGGATGCCAATACGGGCACACCTGTCTACCAGGAGGAAGAGGATGCGGAAGGCGACAGAAGCGCCAGCGCCAGCGGGAACAATGAATACCTGGTCAACAAGCTCATCGAGGGCATAGAGGACAGCGGCGGGCGGATTACGGACATGACCGTGGCCGTGATGATCAACAGCAACTACCTATCCGACGAAGAGGTGCAAAAGTACAAGGAAATGGTCGCCTTTGGGGCCGGCATCCCAGCGGACAAGGTGGTTATAACCCATGCGGAGTTTACGCCCAAGCCGCAGCTGCCGTCCTTTGGCGACCAGCAGGCATTGAAGGCCGACGGCCTGATTGCCATCATTGCCGGTGCATTCCTCCTCCTGCTTGCGCTGGCCGTATTCCTGACGCTGCGTTCCAACCGCAAGCGGAAGGGCATGCAGCAGCGTTCGGCGCAAGGCAAGCAGCAGCGCTCGCCGCAGGGTAGAAAGCCCGGGCAGGATTCGGCACAGCAAGCTGAGGGAAGGCAGGACGTTCCCGGAGAAATCGTGCTGACGGAGACAAGGGAACAGGGCATCAAGCGCCAGGTGAAGGAGTTTGCCACGGCCAATCCTGAAATTGTGGCACAGCTGATCAGGACATGGATGAAGGAGGACGACGCAAAATGAGCAAACGGTCGCGGAGCAGCGATTCTGCCAGAAAGGCGGCTACGGTCGTCCTGTCCCTGGGTGTGGATCAGGCCTCCAAGGTGTATAAGTATTTAAGGCAGGAAGAGATCGAACAGATCACCATGCAGATCGCCACGCTGGAGAATCTCTCGCCCCAGGCGGTGGACGCCACCATGGAGGAGTTTTACAACCTGTGCATGGCGCAAAAGTACATCACCGAGGG
>JAEWNM010000057.1 GCA_023392755.1 Bacillota bacterium | reverse complement strand
ATATGAAGGTACCCCTGCCAGCTACCAGGTGACGGTGTACTCACCATCCTTTGAAACCCCCTCATTTCTGCACCATGGAATAATTTACCAGATTTTCCCGGACAGGTTTTTCCGAGGCAGCATGTCTTTGGCCTCCGGCCGCAAAGATATATATATGCACGAAAACTGGGATGAAGCGCCTTTGCTGCGCATAGATCCCCGGAGCAATGACAACCTTGCGCTGGATTTTTTCGGCGGGACATTGCATGGCATAACGGAAAAGCTGCCATACCTTAACAGCCTGGGCATAACGGTGCTCTATTTGAACCCTGTCTTTCAGGCCCGCAGCAACCACAAATACGACACCGGGGATTACAGCCGCATCGATCCCATGTTCGGCACGGAGGATGATTTTAAGGAACTGTGCGAAAAGGCGGCCGCTTATCATATGCGGGTGATTCTGGACGGCGTTTTCAGCCATACCGGGGAGGACAGCGCCTACTTTAACAAATACGGCACCTACGACAGTTTTGGAGCCAGTCAAAGCCCCGATTCGCCCTACTTTTCCTGGTTCACCTTTACGCAATACCCAGAGCGGTACAAGTGCTGGTGGGATATCCCATCCCTGCCGGAGGTGCGCAAGGACGACCTCGGCTACCGCGCATTCATGTTCAATACGGAAAGCGGTATTGTGCCTTATTGGCTTAAAAACGGCGCTTCCGGCTGGCGGCTGGACGTGGCGGACGAGTTGCCCATGGATTTTTTGCGGGAGCTGCGGACATGCGCCAAGCGCGCAAAAAAAAACGCGGCTATTTGGGGCGAAGTGTGGGAAGACGCCAGCAACAAAATTGCCTACAACGTGCCCCGCAGTTATTGCCTGGGGGATACGCTGGACAGCGTGATGAATTACCCCCTTCGGGAAGGTATCATTTCCTTTTTGACCTTTCAAACAACTGCCTGGCAGTTGGCCAGGCTCATCCGGCATCAGCAGGAGGTATACCCCGCCCCCTTCCTGTACGCCATGATGAACCTTATGGGCAGCCATGACCGGGCGAGAATCATCAACGTATTGGCCGGCTGTGAATGGAGCCATTTAAGCCGGGAGGAGAGGTCCGGCCTGCGCCTTACGCCGGAACAGTACCGCCTTGGCAAGGACCGCTATATCAAGGCCATGGAGATACTTTGCGCCCTTCCCGGAGCGCCTGCGCTGTATTACGGCGATGAAGCCGGTTTGCAGGGCACGGCGGACCCGTATAACCGGGGTACGTTCCCCTGGGGGCGGGAGGATGCGGACCTTATAAGCGCCATCCGGAAGCTGTTTGAAGCGCGCATGAAAAAGCCGGTGCAAAGAACCGGCTTTTTGGAAGCCGCGGCAGCGGATGAGGATACGCTGCTCATACGCCGTTTTGTGGAAGGCGGCAAGGACGCCCTTGGCCAGCCGGCGGAGGACGGGGAGAAAATCATAAGGGTCAGGCGGCAGTCGCCGGGACTCAGCCATATTTAGGGATGCCATTTAACGCATAGCATCAAGGGGGAAGCCGCATGGATGGCATCGAAAAGCTTCAGCGGATGGTTGATGAAAGCCGGCATATCGTTTTTTTCGGCGGGGCCGGCGTCTCCACGGAAAGCGGCATCCCCGATTTCCGCAGTGTGGACGGCCTGTACCATCAAGCATTTGACGAACCGCCGGAGACCATCCTCAGCCTATCCTTCTTCCTGAAAAAACCTGAAGTGTTTTACAGATTTTACAGGGAGAAAATGATTTATTGTGAGGCCGCGCCCAATCCCGCCCATACGGCGCTGGCGGCCTGGGAATCGGCAGGAAAGCTGTTGGCCGTCGTCACCCAGAACATCGACGGCCTCCATCAGGCGGCCGGAAGCAAAAGCGTAATCGAGCTTCACGGCTCCGTTCACAAAAACCGATGCATGCGATGCAAAAAAAGCTATGGGCTGGATATTGTGCTTCAATCCTCCGGCGTTCCCAAATGCTCCTGCGGGGGCATCATCAAGCCGGAAGTTGTTTTGTATGAGGAACCGCTTGACCAAAGAGTGATGGAACAGGCCGTGCGGAAAATTGCCGACGCGGACATGCTGCTGATTGGCGGCACCTCCCTGTCCGTATACCCCGCGGCGGGGTTCGTACAGGCGTTTACGGGCAAATACGTGGCTATTGTCAACAAAACGCCGACGCACATGGACGACAAAGCCGATCTTGTGATCGATTCGTCCATCGGCATGACGCTTTCAAAAATCCACGTATAAAAAAGCCGCACCGGGGTAAAATAGCGTTGATGCTTCGAGGTGGTAGAATTCGTTGCAACCACGCGCCCCGGCGGCTGAAAGAGATGCAGGAGAGGCAACGCCTGCCGAAGCATGAAAACAGGGTTTATCCTGGTGGTAAACAGCATGGAAAATGAATTCCTCCCTTCCAAAGAAATGGTTTCTTTGGTTCTCCTTAATTCTACAGCGTGAAGGCTGTAAATTGGGAGTTGCAGGGATGACCCCTGCCAAAAGGGATACGTGAAATCATGTTTTGCGTTGTTGTTTCCACCGGATAAACCTTGTTCGATTTGGCCTTTTCACAAGCCTTTTCAATTTGTTTATGGGCGGCCTGATCAAGAACTGGCACGGCCTTGTGCAAGAGGAAGGCGAACGCCATCCATCGTAATCTGAACGCGCCTATGCGCTCAATAAAACGGCGCCGCCCGTATCGGGATCGATTTTGACTTCTATCACAGCCTGCGCCTTAGCGCCTGAAAGATCGCTGCGATCGGTGCATGTCACAAATGTCTGCACGCCTTCGATCCTATCCAGCAGCAGCGCACGGCGCCTGGGGTCAAGCTCGCTCATCACGTCGTCCAGGAGCAAAATGGGCGCTTCCCCGATTTCCAGCCTCATCATCGCCAATTGGGACAGCCTCAAAGCCAGCGCGGCAGTTCGCATCTGCCCCTGGGAGGCGAAATTTTTCATATCACGGCCCTTGATGGTCAAGTGCAAATCATCCCTGTGCGGACCGAAGTGGGTTACGCATCTGCGCAAATCCTCCCGCCGGGATTTGTACAGCCCTTCCAGCATTCCCTCATACAGCTTGTCTGATTTGGAAAGGGCGCCAGCATACTGCGCCTCAAAAACCTCTTCCCTTACGCCGCTGATATGGCCGTAATTTTTTCCGGCCTCTTCCTTCATCATTTTGGCAAACCAGCGGCGGTGCTCGGTAATGGCCGCCCCTTCCCTTGCCAATTGCTCATCCCACACCTCCAGCTGGCCGGCAGGGTTCTTATTTGCCCCCGGTGCGGCCATGGCCCGAAGCAGCGCATTGCGCTGGTTCAGTGTGGATGCATATTTTTGCAGCGCGTAAAAATACGATGGCCGAAGCTGGGAAAGCTGCATGTCCATAAACCGCCTGCGCAGGGCGGGGCCTTCCTTGATCAGCTCAAGGTCCTCCGGGGAGAACATAACGCAATTTACGTGGCCCATCATCTCGCCGATGCGGGCAGCCGGCTTACCGTTCAAAGCGATCTGCTTGGCCCGCTTTTGCTGGGCCCACAGCTTCACCATTACTTCATGGCGCCCATCATTGCGCATAACCTGAAGCTGGACGCTGCCGCAGGCACTCCCCTGCCTGATCAGCTCCCTGTCCTGACTGGTACGGTGGCTTCGCCCCAGGCAGCACAGGTGGATGGCCTCCAGCAGGTTTGTTTTTCCGGCGCCGTTGACGCCGTGGAACACGGTGATGCCTTCCGATGGTGAAAAAGCAACACAGGGATAGTTACGGTAGTCCTGAAGCCGGAGCTGCCGGATGACCATCGCTATCCCTCCCTACAAGGAAAGTAGAGGGCTTTGCCCTCTCAGTGCATCAACAAAGTGGCTATCGCCACTTTGTTGAGCTTTTCCCTCGCT
>JAEWNM010000330.1 GCA_023392755.1 Bacillota bacterium | reverse complement strand
CACCTGGTCGCCCTGGGAGCCCCAGGCAACCACCTGGGCAAGGGCCATCTGCATGTTGGCCATAAGAAAGATACCAATCACCAGCGTGGCCAGGGCCGATATTTTTGAGCTTTGCCTGAGCACGGTTATTCCCCCTCTTTATTACCCGTTCAGGCAAAGTATGGCGTCCTTTTCACAAAATCATACGGAGGATACAAGCGGCCAGGCGCTAAAAATATCATGCAGCCACCAGGAAAAGGCCGCGCCGGCGTTTGGGTCGGCATCCTCCGGCATAGACGGTTCCTGCGCCGAAAGGCTCAGGCACAGGCTGGGAAAAAGCACGCACCACCAGTTTTTTCCTTCGCCCTCCCCCAATACGATGCGCAGCGCCCCATACTCCCCCGCCGGCACCAGAACGCCGCCGTATTGCCTGTCGGGAAAGGGAAAAACGCCCACCTGGGCCGATACCCCTCCTACAAAGCCTTCCGCCCGGGCGGCGGCGGCCGCCGCGTCCTCCAGCGCCTGACGGTTCTCCGTCAAAAAGGCCATCATGTCCCCGGCGCTTTGCTCAAGGGACAGGGCCTTCCGCCAGGCCGACAGCACCTCGTCCCGCACGCACAGCTTGATGCGCTGGTTTTCCGCATCGTCCCCCGCCGCCACCACATGCAGGCGTATAATTTCCCCCGTTTCAAGCGCCTCCCGCAACCTCGCCTCATCCGTTTGCGCCCCGGCTGTTGCGCATATAAACAGCAGCGATGCCAATACCAGCAAAAACACCCTGCGCATGCAGTCCCCTCCTTGAAGGTTTCTGCATACAGGGTGTCCTGCATCCGTACATTTTATGTATACTTACTCATCCTGAAAAACAAGGCCCTCCAGGCAGGTATGTGTCATGAAGCAGGCGGGCCACCGCCTTTTCAGCGCGCCCAGCGCGGAGCGGGCATGCATGGCGCTTGAGAATACGCCGTATACGGCGGAACCGCTCCCCGTCATCATGGCCTGGCGCGCCCCCTGAAGGCGCAACGCCTGCACCGCCGTGCCTATCTCCGGCCGCAGCATTTCGCTGGTGGGCTGCAGCGCGTTGCCCATGGCCCGGCACAGCGCGCTCAGGTCACCCTGCTCAAGCGCCCGGGCGGCCGCCGGCGTGTCCGGCCTGGAACCTTGCGGTATCTTCTCCCACTCCAGGGTCGTAAACACCTTTTTGGTGCCAAGGCCTCTGCACGGCTGTACCACTACCAGCCAGAACTGGCGCGCGCAAGGCAGCGGCTCCAATATTTCCCCAATTCCCCCGGCGCGCAAAAGCCCGCCCGTCAGGCAAAAGGGCACATCCGCCCCCACCCCGAGGCCAATCCTTTTCAACTCCTCCATGGGCAGGTTCAGTTCCCACAGCATGTTCAGCCCCCCCAGCACCGCGGCGGCGTCGGCGCTGCCCCCGCCCATACCCGCGCCGATGGGAATATTCTTTTGCAGATAGATATCAGCGCCCTTCGGGCAGTCCGCCGCCGCTTTGAGCGCCTTGGCGGCCTTTAGCACCAGATTGTCCTCCGTCTCCGGAACCCTGGCCCCCTGGGACAGTCGCAGCGAAAGACCGTCGCCCGGCCTTATATACACGGTGTCGCTGAGCGCCACCGACTGCAGCAGCATATCCAGCTGATGATACCCGTCCGGCTGTTTGCCCAAAACATCCAACGTCCAGTTGATCTTGGCCCGGGCCATCACCTGCATGTCCATCCCCCCTGGGTGCCATTATAGCAGAGGGGCAAAGCCCCATCAAGAAAATAACAATCGTTTTCATTCCCAAGTTCTTCATGGTATAATGATCCTATCAACCGGAAAAGGCTCCGGAATCGGGGGATGCCGGTTGAGCCAGATGGAAGGGATGATGTTATGCGTTCACATTCCATCCCCGTATTGCTGTCCGTCACCGGACAAAGCCAGCAGGACGGCCAGCAGGAGGAGCGTATCCACCTGGTCACCACCGGGCGGCTGCGCAAAACGGATGAGGGGTACTCCCTGCATTATGAAGAAACCCAGCCCGAAAGCGGCGAGACAAGCCACATCACCCTGGATATGGAAAAGGGGAGCGTCACCATGGTGCGGGATGGCGCTTACGCCACCAGCATGGTGTTTGAAAAAGGGCGGCGCTTCCAGGGCAATTACCATACCCCCATGGGTGATCTGGAAATGGGGATTTATGCCACAAGGGTGCAATATACCGCCAACGAGGAAAAGGGCGATGTTTCGCTGCAATATCAGCTTGACCTGCAAGGGCAGTTTGTAGCCATGCACGAACTGAAAGTGCAGTTTGTCCGGCAAGGCGCGCCCTCATGATGGATCTTTTGCGCGACCTGCGCCGGGAGGTTAATGGGCTGTTTGAAAAAGCGGGCCCAAATCACCGCCGGCCCTTTGTGCGCCGGGCGGATGACGACGGTTATCTCTTGTGCAGCGACGCGCCCAGAAGGCTTGCCGACCCGGCCGGCGCCTTACCACTCTTTGCCCAGGCCGGGCTGATCCTGTGTGAAAAAAACGGCCTGTGGTTTTTCGATGTTCCCGCCATAAAGTACGGGCAGCTTGCCGCGTTCCTGCCCGACAGGGCTCCCGAGTGGCCCCGGGACGAAAAATACCTGGACGTCTTCGCGCTGTGCCGTATGCTGCTTTTGCACCCCGGCCCCGTTTCGCGCCAGCCGCTGGGGTTTGTTCGCTTAACGCTCAAGGCTGTCGAGGCGGGCGAACATCAGGTCCTGTCCCTTGGGGAAAGCATGCCGCCCCGCCTTTCCCTGCTTTTGCGTAAAAAGCAGCCCCTGCCCGCGCTGGCGGGGGGAGTGCTGTCTTATTGGCTTTGTGACATACTGCGGAAGGAGGCGGTTTGATGCTCATCACTTATTTCGGCCACGCGCTCTTTGCCTTGGAAACGGCGGACGGCCACATTCTTGTCACCGACCCTTACGACAGCTCCGTGGGCTATCCCATGGGCAGGCTGAAGGGGGATGTGGTAACCGTCAGCCATGAGCACCACGACCACAACAACATTTCACTGGTGGAAGGGAACCCTGCCGTGCTAAGGGGCATCGGCACGTTTGAGCCGCTGCCCGGCATCCGTATTACCGGCTTCCCCTCCTTCCACGACGACCAGGAGGGACGATCAAGGGGCGGAAACACGCTCTTTTTGATAGAAACAGACGGCCTGCGCCTTTTGCATCTGGGTGATCTTGGGCATAGCCTATCCCCACAGGCCATAAATACACTGGGCCGGATCGACGTCCTGATGGTGCCGGCGGGCGGCTACTATACCATAGATGCCATGCAGGCCACAAGCCTGTGCCATGACGTCAGGCCCCGGGTCATACTGCCCATGCACTACCGCACCGCCGCAAGCGGCAGGCTGCCCATAGCCCCGGTGGAAGAATTTCTGGGCGCGCTGGATGCATACCCCACACCCATGCCTATCCTGCGCGTTACAAAGGAAGACCTTTCCCAGCAGCCCCAGGTGGCGCTGCTTATGCCAAAGCCCCTGCCCGTTTCTTTCCGCGGCTGATGAAAACGGCTGAAGGCCGCTTATGGGCGCGTAAAAAGGCCCGCCGCCTTTGGCTTGCGGCGGCGGTATTCGCCTGCCCGCACGAATTCTCCCGAAATATACATTGACAGGTTCTTACCTGGCTATTACAATATGCGTATTGTGTTTTTATATTTGCCGGCAGCGACCGCTGGTCCGGCCTTTCATTTTGCGTAAAAGGAGCGTCCCTTATGGCTTCGAAATACGTGTTTGTCACCGGTGGCGTCGTATCATCCCTGGGCAAAGGCATCACCACCGCATCCCTGGGCCGGCTTTTATCAGCCCGCGGGTTCAAAGTTTCCCTTCAAAAAATTGACCCTTATTACAATGTGGACCCCGGTCTTTTAAGCCCCCTGCAGCATGGGGAAGCCTTTATCACCGACGACGGCGTAGCCGCCGATCTGGACCTTGGCCATTACGAGCGCTTTACGGATGTGCTCCTTACGGGGGAGGCCAGCGTCACCACCGGCAAAATACACAAGCTGGTGATGGAGCGGGAGCTGCGGGGCGAATACAAGGGCGGCACCGTACAGGTGGTCCCCCACGTGACCAACGAAATCAAGCAGGCCATCCATGCCGCGGCAAAAAGCAGCGGGGCCGATATCGCGCTGGTGGAAATCGGCGGCACGGTGGGCGATATGGAATCCGCCCCTTTCCTGGAGGCCATACGCCAGATGCGCTGGGATTTGGGCGACCAGGACAGCTGCTTTATCCACGTAACGCTCCTGCCCTACATATCGGTAGCGGGCGAGCTGAAAACAAAGCCCACCCAGCACTCCGTCAAAAATCTGCGGGCCATCGGCATCCAGCCGGACGTCATCGTCTGCCGCACGGAAAAGCGCATCACCAGGGAAGCCAAGGAAAAAATCGCTTTGTTCTGCAACGTAAAGGCCAGCCACGTCGTTCAAAATGTGGATGTCTCCACCTTGTACGAGGTGCCCCTGATGATGGAGGAGGAGGGCCTGGCCGACATCGTCTGCCAGCAGCTGGGCCTTGACCATCCCGTCAGCGATATGAGCGGCTGGAAGGCCATGCTGGACCGCTATCACCATCCCGAATCCCAGGTTAAGGTGGCGCTGGTCGGCAAATATGTGGCGCTCCGGGACGCCTATCTTTCCGTAGCGGAAGCGCTTACCCACGCCGGGATCGCCCAAAAAGCCGCCGTTTCCATTGGATGGATCAATTCGGAAAGCGTCACCGGTGAAAACGCCGATAAGGTGCTGGGCGGTTTTGACGGCATTATCGTTCCCGGCGGCTACGGCGACCGTGGCGCGGAAGGCATCATAGCGGCGGCGGCCTATGCCAGGCAGCATCGCGTGCCCTACCTGGCCATCGGTTTTGGCATGCAGCTTTCGGTGGCGGAGGCATGCCGCCATCTTTTGAACCTTTCCGGTGCCAATTCCCTGGAGGTCGACCCGCAAACGCCCCACCCCGTGGTATATATACCGGAAGGCAGGCAGGGTTTAAACGGCAACCGCAGCACCGCCCGCATGGGCGCGGGCACCGTGCGCTTCCAGGATGGGCTGATCCGCTCACTCTACGCAAGCGAAACAGCCCTGGAACGCCATGGCAACCGCTTTGAAGTAGCGCCCATATACGTTGGCGCACTGGCGGAAAAGGGCTTCCTGTGCGTTGGCTGGTGCGAAAAGGAAGGGTATCCGGAAGCCTTTGAGATAAAGGACCACCCCTTCTACGCGGCGGTCCTGTACCACCCCGAGTTCCTCTCCCGCCCCGACCGCGCCCATCCCCTGTTCTCAGGCTTCATCCGGGCGGCGATAACAAAATAACAGATCAAACAATGCCCCCGCCGCCGGTAATGGCAGCGGGGGCATTGTGTATAACCTGCGTTGCTTACTGAATGCCGCTGACCTTTGTGCCAAGCTCCGTGAGCATCGTCAGCAGCTGCGTTTGTGGCTCCTTTGTCTGCTGGCCCGTTTGCAGCCTGGCGTCGAATGTGTCGATCAGCGTAAATATGCTGTCGAACAAGCTTGCCTCCACCACCTGATGACCGGCGCCCCGAAGCGCCACATGCACCTGCTGCAGCGTTTGCATGGCGTACACATGCTGGCGCAGCTTGCCCAACAGGTTCGCGGTAGTGGACCCGCCTGTGCGGGATAAGTTGTTGACCTGGCTGATGGCCTGGTTCGCTTCGCTGCGCATGCTCTCCCGGAACAGTGTCTGCTCCCTTGCCTCAAAGCGCATGGCATTTCCGCCAATTACGGCCAATACCACCACAGCAAGCACCAGCAATATCAGCAGCACCTTCCCGGCCTGCTGCCGCAGCTGCTGCCCGCCTGTGTTCCCCCGCGTTTGTTGTGAATATCGGTACATGCTTTCCCTCCTTTGCAATTACACCGGCTAAGCCGGCCTGCCGGTTCCCTCCAACCGGTTCAGCCGCCGCCGCTGTGCGCTGCCGGTTCCGGCTCAATCGCAGCCGTATCCCCAACCGCGCCCCGTTCCTTCCATCCGGTTCAATAGCCGCACTGCCGGGCCGGCTGCCCGACAATTGGCTATTTATTATACCACAAATCCAGCAGGTGGTAAAGTACCCGGAAAAATGGCAGGGTATTCATGGAAAAGTGGTTTGACGACAGCCCCTGCTCCTTCCTTTTTGCGCGCAAGGGGAGATTGCCTCCGCACAGGCAGAATATACCGTGCCCTGTGCCGTATCTATCTATACATCGGCCTGCCCTGCCAAAACCCTTAGCAACCCGGTATATTTCATGGCAGCAAAAAGGCCCTCCCTAAAGAGAGCCTCAGGTCAACAAAGTGACTATCGCCACTTTGTTGAGTTTTTCCCTCGCCACACTGCACATGTCGCTGGTTTGCGATCTAGAATCGGAGGCTCCGTAGCCGAAGCGCCGCCTGTGGCGGGTGAAGCGAGGCGGAGGAGGCTGGCGAAACAAGCAGTGCGACGCGGTAGCGAGCAATGCGCGGATTGAGCCAGATGGACCGCGGCCCTCCGATACCTCTCTGGGTTTTTTGATGGTCTGAGGCAGTTCCTAAAGAGATCCTCTCTATTATACAACACCGGCAGACATTATGGCCGACACGGCAATATTCCCCAAAGGCGCTTACCCCTGCCCCATTGCTTCGCCGGTGCGTTCAAGCCACTCCAGCGTAAGCGCGCAAAACAGCTCAGGCTGCTCGATTTGCAGGTTGTGCCCGGCCCTGTCCAGTATGGCGTACGCCGCCCTTGGGTAATTCTCCATGATGCGCAAGGCATCCCGGTAGCCTACGCTTGCGTCCTGGCGGCCCAGCAGAAACAGCGCAGGATTTGGAAACGGTTTGTCAAGCCGGTCCACATCAAATGTAAAGGCATACCCGTTATTCCGGAACCAATCCAAAAAGGGCTGGTCCGCAAGCCTTATCCCCGGCAGAATCTCGTCGCGGAACCTATCCCAGACCTCTTGCGTCTGAACGACATTGTTGCCGGCAAATTCCTCCCTTTCGGACGGGGAAAGCGTTGCAAACAATGCCTCATCCTTTATCAGGGCCGCATGTTCGGGCAGCAGGCGCTTGGCATGATCCGGCTCTATGGCGGGGCAAAGCAGCAAAACGCCGGCCACACGGTCAGCCGCGCGCTTCACAATCCCTCTGGCCAGATAGCCGCCGTAGGATTCGCCGGCAAGCAGGAAGCGTTCACCGGGGATCACCGCATCGATAAAGGCCAGCAGGATATCCAGCATGATATCGGAGTTGGCAATCCACGGCGCGCTTTTTGTTTTTCCCATCCCAGGCAGGTCGATATAAATTCTTCTGTATCCCTGCACCTTTTGAAAAACAGGCTCCATACAGCCGCTCATCAGCCGCAGGTCCACATGATAACCATGAATCATCAAAACAGGCCGCCCCTGACCGATGGACTCATAGTGGATCGTAAGATTCCTGATGCTTGCTTCCATGGTTATTGGTCCTTTCCTGCGGCATTGCCGACGGCATGGAGTGTACCATGTTCCCACCATTTGTCAATATGCGGGCCGCAAACACACCGAAATGCACACAGCGGCGCAAGATGCCGTTTCAAGGCGCGCGGGCCCTATATAAACGCGCCTCTACGGCATATCCGCCCAGGCAGGCAGCTTTTTCATGAGCCGTATGGCCGTCTCCCGGGCGGCAGCCTCGTCAAGCCCCTGTGTCTTAATCAGAAAACGGGTTGTGCCGTCAAGCTTCTCCGGATAGGACTGCATGGTACCGTCCGGCCGCGCGCAATACAGGCAATAGTCCTTCGTTTCATCCTTCATGGCAAAATCTTCGGGCCGGGTCATGGGCATGCCGCAGGCGATGCATGTCTTCATGTTTTTCCATTCCTCCTTCACAGATTTTTGTAAAACGCTTTCAAGTCCCGCCTTGCAGCCTCCGTCAATAAAGTATCCTTGATTCCGTCAATTGCGCCCTGCAATCCGTACAGCATGTGCAGGCAAGCGCCGGGATCAATAAGCCTGATACGCAAGAAAGCTTCCTTGCTGCCCATTTCCTTCAGTTGCTTTTGGGTATCGACCCCTATCAGATGCAGGTTTTTCTCCAAAACCTTGCCTATGTTGGGAAGCCTGGCCAGTTCACCCATACTTATTTCACCCCCAGCAGCCTTAAATAGGCAGCCAGAATTTCGGGGCCGTGCCGCGCGATTACGTTGCTTTCAGGGGCGAACAGGTCCCCGTTTTGCAAATAATGGTGCAAAAGCCCGATCCACATGTTGAAAAGCAGATAGGGCGGGATATTCCAGGCCGCTTCCTCCCGTGCCAGTGCCCTGCAAAAATGATGGGAAAGAACCGATTGTATCGCCACAAAGCTGTCCCTTGCCCCTTGCGGCAAAAGCCTTGCCTCCAGCACAAGCCGGGTGTAGAAGCCTTCAAACTCGCCTATACCCTGCAAATGGGCCGCAAGCACCTGGGCGAGAGTTCCGCCCTCCCCGGAGAGCGCATGGGTGCGCGCGGCAATTTCCCGCCCATAATGGCCTGCCACCGCCTCTATCAGCTCCTCCTGCGATTTGAAATGAACAAATACCGTGCCATGGGACACCCCCGCTTCTACGGCAATGTCCGCCATGCGGCTTTTCATAATCCCCTGCCGGGAGAACACGTTATAGGCGGCTTTCAGCAGCTTCTCCCGCGTGTTTTCCTTTTGCTTCCGGCGAATGCCTGTCTTCAATGTTTGACTCCTTAATCATTGACTTTATAGTCATTATAATCCGTTTTAGCCGTTTGTCAACAGCGATTTGATACTTTTTTGAAACGTCCTGCAAATCGCGCTTGACAAAAGGAAGCGCCTCCTATACAATCTTTCCAATTGAAAGCAAACGCGATGACCGGGATCAGTATCCCGCAAGCCCTTTCAGAGAACTGCCGGTTGGTGCAAGGCACAAGGGTTTGCGGAGGAACCTCACCCGAGAGCGGCCGCCAGAAAACGGGATTTATTCCCGCAAGTAGCAGCGGACGGAAAAGGCCCGTAACAGCCGCACACAAGCGGGGGCTTAACGCCCCAAGCAGAGTGGTACCGCGGAAGTGTTTATGCCTCCGTCTCTGATTTATGATCAGAGGCGGAGTTTTTTTATCGATAGGAGGCGGTTTTCATGGCCATCACCACCCTGAGCGACTACACGCTGCCCGGTTTGCTGCGCAAAAACGTGCGGGAGATTCCCTTCAACGATGCGGTCGTTGCGCCGGAATACAATGTGCGCCTAAGCTGGCAGGAGTTTGACCGCCTTACCAACCTTGTCGCCAGGGGCATGCTGGCCATGGGCATCAAAAAAGGCGACCATGTGGGCATCTGGGCCACCAACCTGCCGGAATGGATGCTCACCATGTTTGCCACGGCCAAAATCGGCGCGATTCTGGTAACGGTGAACACCAATTACAAGCAGTTTGAGGTGGAGTACCTGCTGCGCCAGAGCGACGCCAAAATGCTGGTGATGATGCCTGAAAACAGGGATAATCCCTATTTGGGCCATATATTGAACCTGCTGCCCTCCCTGAAGGAAAAGCCCCCGCAACAGGTGGGCGACCCTGGCCTGCCGTTTTTGAAATCCGTGGTGCTCATTGGCGACCATCCCGACCGTCCCATGGGGGCGCGGTTGTTTTCCGAATTCTATGACCTGGCGGAATCCGTGCCGGAATCGGAAGTGGAAGCACTGATCGCCTCCGCGAGCACCCACGATGTCATCAACATGCAGTATACCTCCGGCACCACCGGCTTTCCCAAGGGCGTCATGCTCACCCACCACAACATCACCAACAACGGGCAATTCATGGGCGACCGCATGAAGTTTACGCCCAGTGACCGGCTTCTGATCGTTGTGCCTCTGTTCCACTGCTTCGGCTGCGTGCTGGGGGTTATGACCTGCCTCACCCACGGCACCACCATGGTTTTGATGGAGCGGTACAATCCCTTAAAAGAAATGGAAATGCTGGTTAACGAAAGGTGCACCGCCGTGCACGGCGTACCCACCATGTTTATCGGCATGCTGGAACACCCCGACTTTGACAGGTTCGATTTCTCACGCCTGCGCACAGGCATCATGGCCGGCTCGCCCTGCCCCATCAAGGCCATGCGGGACGTGAACACCAAAATGCACATGAACGAGATCACCATCGTTTTCGGGCAAACGGAGTCCTCTCCCGGCATGACCCAATCCTCCGCCGACGACCCGCTGGAGCTGCGCGTAGCCACCGTGGGCAAGCTGCTGCCCTGCACCGAGGGCAAGATTATCAATCCCGAAACAGGCCTGGAGCAGCCCCGTGGCGTGCCCGGCGAAATCGTCACCCGTGGCTATCTGGTCATGAAGGGCTATTATAAAATGCCCGAAGCCACCCGCCAGGCCATTGATGACCAGGGCTGGCTGCATACCGGGGATATCGGCACCATGGATGAGGAAGGCAACTTCCGCATCACCGGCCGGCTGAAGGATATGATTATCCGCGGAGGCGAAAACATTTACCCCCGTGAAATCGAGGAGTTCCTCTACACCCATCCCGCCATCCGCGATGTGCAGGTGGTAGGCGTGCCCGATGAAAAGTACGGCGAGGAAGTGCTGGCCTGCGTCATCCTGCGCGACGGCATGGAAGCCACTCAGGACGAAATCATACAGTTCGTGAAAAGCGGCATGTCCCGCTTCAAATCCCCCCGCTACGTCATCTTCATGGCTTCCTTCCCCATGACAGCCAGCGGCAAGATTCAAAAATACAAGCTTCGTGAAATGGGCGTGCAAACCTTGGGCCTGCAATCCGCCGACGCGATAGAGACGGCCTAGGGGCTCTGCCCCTAGGTACCCCGCCAAAGGGATACAACCCCTTTGGAAACCCCATATGCAAAGCCTGTCTTAGCAAAAATGCCTCGCCTGGCGTTTATCCTCCTGTAACAGCAGCTTACAAAATAAGTATTCTGCAAGTTTTTGTGCAGATTTTTCTTACCCAATTCTTACTTGACATCCGTTTTACGAATATTTATAGTAGTTTGGGCGCATGTTTTGCTTATAACGTTAGATTTGAGCGATGAAACGGAAAGGCGCGCGTTAGAATTTTTTGAGCTTTTCCGCTTGTTAATACGGGTGCCGCAGCCGTCCGGCGGCCGCCAAAATATATCAAGAGGTTTTTATGAGCGTAGATTTGGGCCATTTTATTCAAATGCTTACCGCAAGCCCGCTCCTTCTCGTTACCGTATTGCTTACACTTGGCGTCATTCTTGTCAATGGCTGGACGGATGCGCCCAACGCCATCGCCACCTGCGTATCCACCAGGGCCATCGGCCCCAAGGCGGCTATCGTAATGGCCGCCGTCTTCAACTTTATCGGCGTTCTGGTGATGACCCTGGTCAACTCCAAGGTGGCCATGACCATATACAAGATGGTGGATTTCGGCGGAAACACGCAGGAAGCCACCGTCGCGCTGTGCGCGGCGCTTTTGGCCATTGTGATCTGGGCCACCGCGGCATGGAAATTCGGCATCCCCACCAGCGAGAGCCACGCGCTGATCGCCGGCCTGTCCGGCGCGGCCATCGCGCTGCACGGGAGCCTTAGCGGCATCAACGGCTCCGAATGGGTCAAGGTGCTCTACGGCCTGGTGCTTTCCACCTTTCTTGGCTTTGGCTCCGGGTATGTTGTCACCAGGATCACCGAGGCGCTGTGCCGCAACATTGAGCGGCAAAAAACAGTCGGCTTCTTCAAAGGCGCTCAAATCTTTGGCGGCGCGTCCATGGCGTTTATGCACGGCGCGCAGGACGGCCAGAAGTTCATGAGCGTCTTTTTGCTGGGCATATTTCTGGTGGGCGGCCAGAGCAATGTGACCAGCTTTGTCATTCCCGTCTGGCTGATGATCCTTTGCTCCCTTATCATGGGCCTTGGCACCTCCATCGGCGGCTACCGCATCATCAAATCCGTGGGTATGGACATGGTCAGGTTGCAGCCCCATCAGGGCTTTTCCGCCGACCTGGCCGCCGCGGGCTGCCTGCTGCTCTCCTCCGTCACAGGGATGCCTGTGAGCACGACCCACACCAAAACCACCGCCATCATGGGCGTTGGCGCATCCATGCGCCTGTCCGCGGTGGACTGGTCCATTGTTAAGGATATGGTGCTCACCTGGGTCTTGACCTTTCCCGGCTGCGGCCTGCTGGGGTATTTGATGGCCAAGCTGTTCATGCTGATCTTTTAATGAAAGGACGATGCCCCATGCCCAAACGAGGAGCCTACGACTATTTTCAAAGCTTTATCGACTATGCCGACTGCGCGCTGCGCGCCGCCGAATACCTGAACGAAACAATCCTGCATTTCGACCCGGAGACACTATCTGCCAGGATGGATGCGCTGCACAGCATCGAACACTTTGCCGACGGAATCAACCATAAAACGCTGGACCGCCTGGCCAGGGAGTTTTTGCCGCCCATCGACCGGGAGGACTTGGCGCTGCTCTCCCACCAGTTGGACGATGTGGTGGACGGTATTGACGACATCATGCGCCGCATGTGTATGTACGGCGTGGCGAAGCCGCGGCCCGAGGTGGTCAACCTTTGCGAACTGCTGGTGCGCTGCTGCTCCGCCGTCAAAACCCTCACCTGCGAGTTCAGCAATTTCAAAAAGTCCACCGCCATCAAGGACTGCCTGGTCGAAATCAATTCCCTGGAGACCGAGGGCGACACGCTGCACTTCAAAGCCGTCAGCAAGCTGTTTGCCGCCCCCGAAAGCCCGCTGGACATTATCATCTGGCGTGACATCTTTGACGGGTTTGAGTCCTGCTATGACGGCTGCGAGCATGTGGCCGAGGTCATCGAAAGCGTCGTGCTCAAGAACAGCTGAAAGGCTGCTAAAAACCCCAGGTGGGCAGGAGCTGATCCAAAGCGGGAAAAACGCGGCGGAACAGCTCCTTTTCATCTTTTCCCGTTACCCGCCCGAGCACTTTACGAATCCGCCATTGCCATGCTACAATAGCTTGCGCACGGCATACGGCAAAGCATTTTTGTTCCGCCCTTTTGCCTGGCATTCCATGCCCATTGTCCGTATGGGATGCTTGCCATAATCATCTGATGGTACGGAGGATACCGCAATGGAATTTGAACTCGTCGGCAAAATCGGCTCCATGGCGCTGATCCGCAAAGAGGACAACGACATTGATTACAACATTTTTTCCCGGCTGGGCAGCGAGCTTGCGCCGGGCATGATATGGGTCACCTCCGGCGCTACGGAGATCGGCCGCCTGGATTATATGAAGCGCACCGGCCGGGAGCTTCACGGCGACCCGGAGCAGGACAAAACGGACTACGCCGCCCAGGGCCAGTCCATTCTCATGCAAAACTACCGCCAGTTCATCCGCCCGGAATACAGCGTGCGGCAGGTGCTGGTGGAGCATACCCACTTTAACGACCCGGAAAAGCGGGAGCACATCCACAAGCTGCTGGTAAGGGCAGCCCAGCAGGGTGCCATCCCTATTATCAATTATAACGATCCCGTCAGCGACGAGGAAAACCGCAAGATGGAGCTGGCCCACCGCCGGCAAAGCGGCGAGCCGGTATACGAATGCGTGGATAACGATGAAACTGCCGCCGTCATCGCCGGGCTGGTCAAGGCCAAGCTGCTGGTGCTATTGACATCCACCGAAGGCATTTATCAAAATCCCGCCGATCCCAAAACGCTGGTTCGGGAGGTCACGGGCAATACCACGGAAGAAGTCGTGGCCGCCGTGCGCGCCCTGCAGGCCAATTGCGTGGGCGCCAGCCGGGCCGGAGCCAACGGCGCCCGGGCCAAGCTGGAATATGCCTTGGGCCCCATCCAACGCGGCACCACCGTTATCATCGGCCACGCACGCCACCATTTGCGCGATCTTATCAACGGCGCCGTTCCCTGCACCAGGCTCGGGCTGAAATAAAGGACCGGGGGAAGCAGGCCTGCTTCCCCCGGTCAGACCATCATAAAACCCTGGGAGATATCGGAGGGCCGAAGTCCTCCGATTCTAGATCGCAAACCAGCGACATGTGCGGTGGTTTGCGAAGGAATTTTGAAAAATTCCTTCCTTGCCCGAGCAAACGCCCGTAAAAGGTGCAGCCTTTTACAGTGCAGCGAGGGAAAAACTCAACAAAGTGGCGACAGCCACTTTGTTGATACGAAGGCCGGGGGAAGCATGCCTGCTTCCCCCGGTCTTCGTATCAAATCGCCTTTGGCAAACGCCAATCCGTTTATTTCAGCCGGTTGATGGCTTCCGTGTCCGCGATGCCGGTTGCGGCCAGGCCCTGTCCGGTTTGATACGCGCTTACCGCATCCTTCGTGGCAGCGTCGTAAATGCCGTTTTGCGTTACGCCAAGTTTTTGCTGCAGCCAGATCACGGCTTCAGATGAGTTGTAGGTGCTTGCCAATATCCCGTTTAGCTCCGTTACAAACGCGCTCAATTCCCCATCCGCAATGGCCTGCGCAGGCGCCGGCGTAGCGGTTGGCTCAGGCGTCGCCGTCGGCTCGGGCGTAGCGGTCGGCTCAGGCGTCGCCGTCGGGTCGGGCGCCGCGGTAGGACCCTGCGTCGGGGCCGGCGTTGGCGTCGGGGGCGTATATTCGAACAGCCTCTTCAGCAGGTTCGTGTCGGCAGTTTTGCCGTTTCCTTCTATGCCTGCCGCCTTCATAAACGCCTGCAACGCCTCGGCCGTATCATTGTCATAGGTGCCGGAGACCGCTTTAGTCAGGAAGTTCAGCTTTTTCAGGCGTTCCTGCATTTCCTTTACCCGGCTTCCGGTATCGCCCTTTTTCAATGTGATGTATTCATTGCATTGGGGGGCATCCTTTTTTCCCAAAGCCTTCAGCGTACGCTCACCCGCTATGCCGTCGCTTTTCAGATTCGCTTTCTTTTGAAACAGCGTCACCGCCTCTTTTGTGCGGCTGCCAAATTCACCGTCCGCCGGTTCGGCCAGATAGCCCAGCTCCCTTAAGCGCGCCTGCAGCTTTTCCACACGAATGCCGCCGGAGCCCTTCTTAAGCGTCACATACTTTACAAACTCCGGTGCGCTGGAGGCATACAGCCTCTGCTGCAAGGAATCTGTTGCAATACCGTTCTGGGTTACACCAATGGCATCCTGAAAATAGCGCACAGCCTGCTTCGTACCCGAACCGAATATGCCGTCGCTGGAACCGCTGTTATAGCCCAGCTCATTCAAACGGCTCTGCAGGTCACTTACGGCCTCGCCGCGGGAGCCCATTGAAAGCTTCGGATATTCGGAGGCGGCAGGCGTTGAGGTGGCGGTGGGCGCAGTGGACGCGGTGGGTGCCGGGGTTTGCGTCGGCGCCATTGTTACGGTGGGCGAAACATCATCAGGTACGTACCGAAGCTGGCAGTCGGTCACCAAAAGGCCCGCAAAATCCTCATCCGATTCCAACTGCGCGCTTTTTACACCATAGGGAAAGCTTGCGCCGGATAGGGCGTCACGGTAGATGCTGTCGGCCATTTGTACAAACAGGCCGCCCAAACGCTGCGCGTTTGCCAACTGATAAATGCCGACTCCCGCAAGCGTTGCGCCATCGGCCCCTGTCGCGAAACGCTCAACCATGACATAGGTTTGTGCTGCGTCCGGCATTTGCACGCGGTACGCATTGGAAACGGCGTCAAAACTGATTTCCGCCATGTCCGCAGGCTTGTCCGGAAGGCCGTCCATTCCATAAAAGGATGCCGCGGCATATTCCTCCATCACCCATATGGGAACGATCAGCCGGCCTTCCTCCTGCTTTACGAGGGCGTTTGCAAAACCCCAGTTGGCAGCGCACAAATATAGCTGTGTCCAGACAAATTGCGGGCTGCTTGCGTCATAGGCAGCCTCACTGTCAAGTACCATATTGTGCGCAAGGCTGTCGAAAACAGGAATCATTCGAACCAGCCGTTCTTCCGTGGTATCCTGGGTAAATGTCTGCGCCTGCTGGCCGGAAGATTCCGCATACGCGGCCGTGGAAACCATCAGCAAAACCACCATTGCAATACAAAGCAGTCTTTTCATTTCATCACTCCCAATATCATCCTGCATATGTCATGTTTTCCATGTTCAATCATTAGACGCCGTACTTGTGCGTTTGGTTCCCCCTGCCATTCCCGTTTGATTTCTTTTACATTTGTGCCGGCCAAAAATAGCCGTTCAAAGGGGAACGGCCAGAACAATGCCCTCACAAGGCAAGCCGGGCAGACTTTTCTGCAAATGTTTCTTTAGGGATTGTTATCAAAAGCATATTGACACGCTCCCTATCATTACTTATAATGTCTTTTGTAAGTAATGATAAGGAGCGTCTTTATGCCTGAAAAATATTACACCGCCGAGCAAGCGGCAGAGCTTTTGAAAATGCACATTAAAACCGTACAGCGCTACATCCGGGAAGGCAAGCTTCGCGCCAACAAAGTCGGCAAAAGCTGGCGCATTACCGGCCATGACCTGAGCGTGTTCGCGGAAGGTGCGCAGGGGCATGCGGACAGTCCGTTGCGCATTGACGCACCGCGGGTCAGCATATCCGCCGTGGCGGATATGGAGGGCATCGGCCGTGAGGAGGCGATACGCATCATGAACACGCTGACCGCCGCCGC
Organism: Bacillota bacterium; assembly: GCA_023392755.1. Taxonomy (GTDB): domain Bacteria; phylum Bacillota; class Clostridia; order Christensenellales; family Aristaeellaceae; genus JAEWAH01. Next base: position 13,749 of record JAEWNM010000330.1, on the reverse strand, counting down.
AAACGTCAAGCCGCCGGAGTATGGCACATCGTCTTTCACGGCGCAGTACCTGGAGCCGGAGGGGAAAATCCGGCTCATGCTGTGGGGCAATCTTCCCTTTATGGAAGCGATATTGTCGTATATTTCAGCCCTGACAAGCCAACAGGAATAGGAGGGCGGCATTTTGGAGTATATCACGCATGGAGGGATCAAGGCCGCGGTGCTTTGTCCCCCGGAAAAATGGAATACCGCCGCGGACGCGCTGGACTGCATGGCGGCGGCCGCGTATGACGGCTGCATAGGGGTCATTGTGCCCAGGGAGTGCCTGCCGGCGGATTTTTTTATTCTCAAAACAGGCTTTGCCGGCGAAGTGCTGCAAAAATTCACCACTTATAGCATGAAAATCGCCGTTACCGGCGATTTCAGCGGCTATACCAGCCGGAGCCTTAAAGACTTCATTTATGAGAGCAACCAGGGCCGCCAGGTGTTTTTCAAGGCGACGGCGGAGGAAGGGATGGCATCATTCGTCCAAGCCTCAGCCCGCTGATAGAAGTGCTATATATCACCCATGAATTGCATAACCAGCTTTTCCAGATTCATAATGCCGTTGGTATAGCCCTGGGAGTTGTCCAGCACCGCGTCGGCCACACGGCGGTAGGTGTCGATGCGGGCTTCGTACAGCCGCACCACCTCGTCCTTGCCCTTTATAGCCAGCATGGGCCGCCGGTCCAGCTTGATATCGGAGAGGATATCGTCAAGAGGCCTGTCGATCAAAATAATAACACCCTGGTTGCGCATGATGAGCCTGTTCTCCTCCCGCATCACCATGCCGCCGCCGGTGGAGATGATGGCGGGCTTCTGGTCGGCCAGGTACATCAGCAAATTGGTTTCCGCGTTGCGGAAAGCCTGCTCCCCCGGCCCGTCAAAAATCTGCTGCACGGTCATCCCCGTCATATCGGTTATGGCCGTGTCCGTGTCCACATAGGGCAAGCCCAGCCTCCCCGCCAGGCGCTTGCCCAGGCTGCTCTTGCCGCTGCCGGGCATCCCAATCAGGAAAACATGGCGGTCCATCATGGCGCATCACCCCGGTTCAGCAGTTCCTCCTGGGCAAGGCGGCTCAGGCGCATGATTTCCCTGAACAGCGCCCTTACGCTTTGTTCAAGGCTCCTGTCGCAAAGCATATCCACCCGCGTGCTTAAAACCTGCTCCTCCCGGCCCGCGTCCAAAACGGGCAGACCGTTATCCCGCTTGTACTGCGCCACCTTGCGGCTTACCTCCATGCGCCGCTCAAACAGCTTCGTAATTTCCAGGTCAATTCCGTCCAATTCCCGCCTAAGCGCGGCAATGTCCCCGCTCATGGGGTTTCCTCCTCCTGTTCCGGCTTATCCCGGCCAACCTTTTCCTTTCCCTTTTCCAGGGTAAATTCAAAGGCGGCGCCCTTTTCCGTGGGCAAAAGGCGGATGGTTTGCCCGTGGGCTTCAAGAATGCGCCGGCAGATACTCAGGCCCAACCCCGTGCCCTTGCCCGCGGTATGGGCCTTGTCCGCCTTGTAGAACCGTTCGAAAATATGGGGCTGATCTTGGGGCAGTATGCCCGGCCCGTCATCCATCAGGGTGATCAGCGCCTGCCTGCCCTCCAAACGCGTCCGCCAGGCGATCTTTCCCTTTTCGGGGGTGAACTTCAGCGCGTTGTCCAAAAGGTTCACCACCACCTGCTCTATGCGGTCGCCGTCCCCCCAACAATAACACTGTTCCTGCTGAAAATCAACATCCACTTCCAACTGCTTATGGTCGATATCCGACATACGCCTGATCAGCGCCCGGCGGATCATTTCATTGATATCAAAACTCTGGTAATTGGGCTTGGCCTCCCCCTGCTCCATACGGCTCAAATCCAGAAGGTCGGCAATGAGCTTGGTGAGGCGCTTGGCCTCGTCCCCCACGATTTTCAGGTATTTGGGATGCTCCTCCGGGGGAATGGTGCCGTCCTGCATGCCCTCCACAAAGCCCTGTATACTGGTCATGGGCGAGCGCAGCTCGTGGGATACATTGGCCACAAACTCCCTGCGGGAATCCTCCGTGCTCTTTAGTTGCCCGGCCATGGAGTTGAAGGAGGATGCCAGCTCGCGGATTTCGGTAACGCCCTCCTCCGCGGCCCGCCGGTCAAATTTCCCCCTGGCCATTTCCCCGGCTGCCATGGACATGTTTTTCAAGGGCCTGGTCAATTGCCGTGTGAAGAAGAATACGCTCACCACCGCCAGCAGCACCGCGGTTCCGGCCCCCGCCACCACCTGCCAGATCAGGTTCTTGTATTCCGCCTCCACCACCTGGGCGCTGGTGTGGATAAACACCGCCCCCAATACCGCCCCATCCTGCATCCAGGGGACCGCCACAGTGAACACCGGGCCGCCCAGCCCCGCAACATACGTGCGCACCTTAATCTCCTGGCCCGAAAGCACACGGCTCAAGGCCGCCAGTATCTCCCTTCCGCTCAAGGTCTGGGCTATATCAATATTATCGCGGAGGGTCTTATTCAGATTATGCCGGACATTGCCCTGCCGGTCCAGCACCAGGATATAGGCGCCGAATTCGTTGTATACCTTCTCGGCCTTCCACTGCATATACTGCTCTACGGAGGATTCAAGCCCAAAATACTTGTTCCACGTACCGTCCTCCACCTGGCTGGCCAGAAAGGCGATCTCCCGGGCCTGGCTTTTCAACTCCTCCATGCGGGCATTGATCCTGTCATCCCGGATGGTGGTATAGGAAAGCAGCGCCCATATGGTGATGAGCACCAGCAAAAGTCCAAGGAACACGGAAAACAGCCGGGCAAACATGCTGCGGAACATGGACGCCTCCATCGCGCTACTTCACTTCAAACTTGTACCCTACGCCCCACACCGTGCGTATCTGCCAACCGTACTCCTCGCAGCCGGGCAGCTTTTCCCGCAGCCGCTTGATATGCACATCCACCGTGCGGCTGTCGCCGAAAAAATCAAACCCCCACACCTTTTCCAAAAGCTGTTCCCTGGTAAACACCAGGTTGGCGTTTGAGGCCAGGAAGTACAATACCTCCAGCTCCTTGGGCGGCATCTCCACAAGCTTGCCCTGATAGTGCACCTCATATTGGCTCAGGCTCACCGTCAGGTTGGGGAAGGAGATAACGTCACCCTTTTCTTCCGCCGATCCGGGCTGAGCGCGGCGCAGCACCGCCTTGATCCTGGCCACCAGCTCCTTGGGCTCAAAGGGCTTGGTCAGGTAGTCATCCGCCCCCAGCTCCAGCCCCAGCACCTTGTCAAAGGTTTCATCCTTGGCCGTGAGCATGATGATGGGGATGGCGCTGAACTGGCGCACGGCGCGGCAAACCTGCCAGCCGTCCATGCCGGGCAGCATGATATCCAGCAACAGAAGATTGGGCGGCCTGCGGCGGAAGGCGGCAAGGCCCTCGTCGCCGCGGGCCGCGCTTTGCACCTCAAAGCCTTCTTTCTCCAGGTACAGCCGCACCAGCTGGCTGATGTTGGGATCATCGTCCACCAGGAGGATCATGGGCCTGTCCTTCATGATTTCCCCTCTTTCTTCGATAAAATGACTTCGTCATTTTATCGAGCCTGCACGATTTCAAACGAGGGCGCTGCGCCCCTCGTTACACCCCGCAAGTTTGCTCGTAATAACCTCACTTCAAGGTAACTACTGTAACCCCGCTCTCGCCCTCCCCGAACACGCCCAGGCGGAAGGCTTTCACATGGGGATGGCGGCGCAGGTGCTGCTGTATGCTGGCGCGCAGCACCCCGGTTCCCTTGCCGTGGATGATGGATACCTCCCCCAGGGAGGCCAGCACCGCCTCGTCCAGGTACTGATCCACCTCAGGCAGCGCTTCGTCGGTGGCCTTGCCCCTTACGTCCAGCTCCATGGGCACGGTGCGTATGGCGGCGGAGGTCTGCGTGCTCACCCGGGCGGTTTGCTTCCTGGCCGGTTCCTTCGCCAGACGCAGCTGGCTGATATGCGCCTTCAGCTTCATGATGCCGGCCTGGAGCTGCACCTCGCCCTTGTCGTCTGGCTTGGCGATAACCGTTCCCTTTGTGTTCAGGTGCAGTATCTCCACCTCATCGCCTACGCGCAGATCCCTGGGCGGCTCGGTCACGCGGAAGGCGGGAACCGAAAGGCCCTCGCTCAATGCCTCAATGCCATCCTGCATGCGCTTGCGCAGCTTTTGCGCCTCATGCTCCGGCGTCGCCGCCCCTTCCTTTTTCAGGCGCTTGAGCTCGCTCAATATGGTTTCTGATTCGCGGCGCGCGTTCTCCAGCACGCGTTTGGCGTCATCCTTCGCTTTGCGCATGGTGGTTTCACGCTTCTCCTCCACTTCCCGGCGCAGCTTTTCGGCCTCGTCCCGCAGCCGTACGGTTTCCTGGTGGGCTTCCTCGGCCAGTTTGCGCTCGCGTTCCGCCACCTGCCGGTGGTATTCTGCGTTGGCGATGACATCCTCAAAGCGGATGGTATTGTGGGTGAGCAGCGCCTTGGCGTCGCCGATCAGGGCCTCCGGCAATCCCAGCTTGCGGGAAATCTCAAAAGCGTTGCTTTTGCCCGGTACGCCGATGGACAGGCGGTAGGTGGGCCGCAGCGTCTGAACGTCAAACTCAACGCTGGCGTTTTCCACACCGGGGGTGGATAGCGCAAACGCCTTAAGCTCGCTGTAATGGGTGGTAGCCATGGTGCGCACTTTGCTTTTGAGCAGGTGGGCCAGTATGGTCTGGGCCAGCGCCGCGCCTTCGGTGGGGTCGGTGCCCGCGCCCAGCTCGTCAAAGAGCACCAGGTCACCGGGCGTTACCATTCGCATGATATCCACAATATTGGTCATGTGGGAGGAGAATGTGGACAGGCTCTGCTCAATGCTCTGCTCATCGCCGATGTCGGCATGCACCTGATTAAAAACGGAAAGCTCCGTTCCCAGATCGGCCGGCACCTGCAGGCCGGCCTGAGCCATCAGCGCAAACAAGCCCACGGTTTTGAGCGTTACCGTCTTGCCGCCGGTATTGGGCCCGGTGACCACAAGGGCAGTGAACTCCTCCCCCATCCACAGGTTCATGGGCACCACCTTTTGAGGGTCGATAAGGGGATGGCGGCCCCGCATGATCTTCACAAAGCCCCGCTGGTTCATTTTGGGGGCGCAAGCCCGCATTTCCCTGGCCAGCGCGCCCTTTGCAAAGGCAAAATCCAGGCGGCTCAAAATGGCGATGTTGTCCGTGAGCATCTTGGTGTAAGGGGCCACCGCGGCGGACAGCGATGCCAATATGCGTTCAATCTCCTGCTTTTCCTTGGCCGCCCACTGCTTGATGTCATTGCCCAGCTCCACCACCGCCATGGGTTCTATAAACAATGTGGCCCCGCTGGAAGACTGGTCGTGCACAAGGCCGGGAACGCTTGAACGGTACTCCTGCTTTACAGGCAGTACGTACCGGTCATTGCGCACGGTGATAATGGGGTCCTGCAAATACTTTTGGAAAGCCGCGCTGTGGAGCATGCCGTTCAGTTTCTCCCGCACCTTGTCATTGGCGATGCGGATGTGGCGGCGGATGTTTGACAGCTCCGCGCTGGCATTGTCGGCGATTTCCTCCTCGCTGATGATAGCGTCGGTGATCTCCCGCTCCAAGGTGAGCAAAACGGTCAGGCCGGATGCCTGACGGGTGATGAGGGGCGTATTCTCCCGGCTGGTCACCAGGGCGGAACGAGCTGCCCTGGCCGCCCGCAGGCAGTCGGCAATGTGCAAAAGGGGCCGGGGCGACAGCGTGGCGCCCTTTTCCGCCAGCATCAGGTATTCCGTAATATCCTCAAAGGTGTTCAGGGGATGGCCGCCCAGGTAAGTCAATATCACCTGGGCCTCCTCGGTTTCCTGCTGCCACTCCGTGATCAGCGCCGGGTTCGCGCATGGTGTCAAATCGCGGCATAGCTGCGCGCCCATGGGCGTCAGCGCCATGGCTGCCAGCTGTTCGCGTATCTTTGTAAATTCCAGTACCCTTAAGGTGCGCTCGGTCATATGTTTCATTCCTTATTCAAATTCGGTATCCCATGACGGCGTGTGCTTTGGCTGTCAGTGAATAGCCATCACCGGAAAGGCGGTGTGCCCTCTTCCCGAAGGCTACTCCACTCCCCGGCGAAAGTGCCCCGCGGTTCCGGCGGGCAGGGCCCCCGGGCAGGGCAGGCCGCGGCGCAGGGCGTCAAAGCAGGCGGTGATATGCCGCTGCTCCCGGGCCTCTTCGGTGGTAAAGGCAAGAAGCCAGCCCATGCTCTGAAGCTTGTCCGCGTATGCGGAGAGGTTCAGCGGCAGTGTATTGTAGACGCTTACGATACAGCCCTCCGGCAGACGGGTGCGCACAAGGGGGAACGCATGGTTCAGGCTGTCCGTAAAGCGTTTCCCGCGCAGGCTGTCGGCCGAATCCTGCTCGCACAGGCGGCAGTGCTCATGGCCTGAGGATAGGTTAAGGGCGGTGCGGGCCGGGCAATGGCTCAGCGTCATCAGCCGCGTCCGGCCGTAGACCGGCAAAAGAAAGGGAAAGGCCGCAAGGGGCAGCTTGCCTATCTCCTCCCGGTTCAATTCCGGCGATACCGTCAGCCATTTCAGGCCCAACCGGTTCAGTTCCGCGGCTGTCCGGCTATTGCAGACGGGAATCCCTTCCCCTGCCGCCATCGGAACGCCGAACCCGGCGCCGGCCTGCCCGATGCTGCCCAGCACCACGCCGGAAAGCAATCCCCTGTGGTCATGCGCCCAATCCCGCAAAAAGTCCAGCGTATCCGCCTGCGTTTTAACCGGCAGCACAAGCCATGTGCCTTGGGGAAGGAAGCCGGCCGCCTCCTCCAGCGCGCCTTTTGTGTATGATTCCGGCGCATACAAAAATGCGTCGGCCCCGGCGTCAAGCAATTTTTGCCCAAGGGCAGCGTCGGCGCTTTGCACAGCGAGCCTTGGCGCCGCCTCCGTCTTTATGGCGTACTCCGCGTCGGGCAGCGGATAGGCTGCCATATTCCGTTTCCGGTAGGTGGCCGACCGCTTTTCATACAGCTCTTCCAGTGCTTTGCGGCGCAGGGCATTCAAAGCCGATACCGGGATAAATCCATTGTCCCCGGCAAAGCGGAGGTCATCGAGCACAAAGGGCGTATCCCCCGTCTTTCCCACGGCATGGCGGGCGGCCTCCTCCGTCAGGGGCTTTGCCGCTGCCTGCGCCACCAACTCCCCCTGTACCTGTACCTCCGTCTCCCCGTCGGTTACGCTAAGCACGGCAGGCTCGCCGGGCTCCGCCTGCAAAAATGCGCTGACCAGGATGGAAGGGGCCTTTGCCAGCATTGCCTGCATCAGCTGTTCCGCGTCTGCAAGCCGGGCCACCTCGTCGCCCACCTGAGGCGCCATACCCTCCCGCAGCCGCACAAGGGCCGTTTCCCCGGCCTCATGCTTCGGCCCGGAATAGGTGACCTCCTCCTCCGCGCGGCCCCGAAACTGCAGGCCGTCCCCATTGTTCAAATCCTTTGTCAGCTTCACCTGGGCAAACCCCGGCCTGATATTCGTCACGCGACCAATCATAATTCCTCCGTGCCCGGGGCGGCCCGGATCAATAACGCCGCCGTCCTGGCTGCCGCCCGCGTAGCCAGCCATGAATCCGCCCCGGTGAAAAATCTGCCGCAGGGCTTCCTTTTCGCCCTCCCCAGCGGGGGCGAACCTGCCTTCCGCCAAGGCATCCAGCGCCTCGCGGTAAGCCCGTGTCACCACCGCCACATATTCGGGGCGCTTTAGCCGCCCTTCTATTTTCAGCGCGTGCACGCCCGCATCACGCAGTTCCGGCAGCTTGTCCCTGAGCATAATATCCCTGGGCGAAAGCCAATAGCCGCGCCGCCCCTGAAAATCATACGCCATGCGGCAGGGCTGGGCGCACCGGCCGCGGTTTCCGCTGCGGCCCCCGGCCATGCTGGAGAAAAGGCACTGGCCGCTTACGCTAACGCACATGGCCCCGTGAACGAATACCTCCGTCTCAAGGCCCGCATCCGCCGCGAGGGCAATCTCCCCAAGCGGGCACTCCCTGGCCAGCACCACCCGCGAAAATCCTTCCCTTTTCAAAAAGGCGGCGCCCTGCCGGTTGTGGATAGACATCTGCGTGCTGGCGTGGCGGTCCATATGGGGAAAGCAATCCCGCACCATGCCGGCCACGCCGGCATCCTGCAGGATTACCGCATCGGCTCCCGAGCGGTTGATAACGGAGAGCACCCGATACACTTCCGGGATTTCCGTCTCCTTCACCAGCGTGTTCACCGTCACGTGCACCCGCACATGGTACAGGTGGCACAGCTTCACGGCGTTAAGCAGGCCGTCCTCATCAAAGTTTCCGGCCCCTGCCCGCGCGCCAAAGGCAGTGTACCCAAGATACACCGCGTCGGCACCGTTGTTGATGGCCGCAAGCAGCGATTCCCTGCTGCCCGCGGGGGCCAGCAACTCCATGCTTTACTTGCCCTCCCTTTTGCGGCTTTCCTTCTGCCCCTGCCGGGCCATAAGCAGTTCCCTTCGCAGGCGCGTGTTTTCATCGTGGGTTTTCAGCAGCTCATCCGCGATGTTCAGTGCGGCCAAAACAGCCACCATATTGGACGGCAGGCGGCTGGCAGTCTCAATCTCCTGAATCTTGCGGTCCACGTAAACACCCACCCGCTGCACATGCTCCGGCGGATCGATGGATGCCAGCGTATAATCCTTGCCGGCCACCCGGACAACTGTCCTTTTCTTCTCCATGGTCGTACCCCCCTATTCGCATGTCTCATTATATGCCATTTTAAGGCAGTAATCAATGCGCGGCGCATACAGGAAAACGAAATAAGGCCTCCCCGCAAAAAGGGAGGCCCGCCGCCAGGCAGTAAAGGCGGCAATTGTCCGAAGGCTTCAGCCTCACAGCTGTTCAAAGGGATAGGTTTTCCCAAAGGTTTCCACCCGGATGGATTTGATCACCTGGGGGGTAAGGGGCTTATCCTGCCTGTCGCGGGGGGTGGATACAATGGCGTCGGCATGCTCCATGCCGGATACCACCTTGCCAAAGGCGGCATAGGAGCCATCCAGGTGGGGCGAGCCGCTGGTCATGACAAAGAACTGTGACCCGGCGGAGTCGGGCATGCTGCTTCTAGCCATGCTCAGCACGCCGTAGGTATGCTTGAGCTCATTGGCGACGCCGTTGGCCGCAAACTCGCCCTTGATGTGATAGCCCGGCCCGCCGGTTCCGGTGCCCTTGGGGCAGCCGCCCTGGATCATGAAGCCGGGGATCACCCGGTGAAAGGTAAGCCCGTCGTAAAACCCGCTGTTGGCCAGGGCGATGAAGTTACCCACGGATTGGGGCGCGATATCGGGATACAATTCTCCCCGCATCTCCCCGCCGTTTTCCAGTGTAATAACAAAAATGGGATTCCCCGCTTGCATTTCCTGATCGTTCATAATGATCTCCCCTTCCTTGTGCACATTTCATTGTATCCAATTTTGCCTCGGGATGCAAGTTTTTCCTCACTTCCACAAAGCGGCCTTGCGGCTTTGCATATCCTCGCGCCTTGCGATATACACGTTTATGTTACTCACATTGGGCGCACGCTCAATGCGCCCCTCCCCGCCGAACACCCGCTTGGATATGGCGCCCGCCCCCACCGCCAGTATGCTTGTGGTCTCCTCCATGATGTCCACATTGTACAGGCATTCGTGGCCGGGCAAGGCATAGCCCACGTTTTCCTGGTTTCCCGCCATATATTTTTGCCTGTAAAGGTAATAGGGCCTGTGCCCCATTTCCCGTGCCGCCTCCGCCCCCATCCTGACCATGCGGGCGGTTTGCTCCCCGTCGGGCAGGGGCGTTTCCCGCAGCCGCATAAGACTGGCGCGCTTTAGCGCCAGGGTGTGAACGGTGAGGCTTTCCGGCATCAGTTTGCGTGCCCAGGCAAGGGTGTATTCAAAATCTGAAACCGTCTCCCCCGGCAGGCCCGCGATCAGGTCCATGTTGATGGAATCAAAACCCATCCGCCGGGCCAGCTCATAGGCGCTGACCGTCTGCTCCGGCGTGTGGTCCCGGCCTATGCGCTTCAGGGTTTGGGCCCGCATGGACTGTGGGTTGATGGAGATGCGCCTTGCCCCCGCCTCCCTGATGGCCTGAAGCTTGCCCATGGTAATGGAATCGGGCCGGCCGGCTTCCACAGTATATTCCGCGGCATGGGGGAAATACGACGCCATACCGTTCATCACCCGGCGGAAGGCGTCCTCGGGCAGCGCCGTAGGCGTTCCGCCCCCCACGTATACCGCCCGGAGCGTAAGACAAGCATCCTTCATCAGCCGGGCGGTGAAAGCCATTTCCGCCTCCAGCGCGTCCACATAGGGCACCACCTCCAGCCCTTTGCCAAGCTCGCCGCTTAGAAAGGAGCAGTAGGCGCAGCGCGTGCGGCAAAAGGGAATGCCGATGTATACGTCCGCCGCTTTCAAGTCGGGCGCAGGCATGGCAAGCTGAACGCCCACGATATCGGAAAGCAGCAAAGCCTTGTCAGGATGCAGGTCAAAAGTTTCTTCCACCCGGCGGGCGGCTTCCCGGGGTGATATATTCTCCCGCATGGCCTCATAAACCAGCCGCGTGGGGCGGATGCCCGTCAGCGAGCCCCAGGGGGGATGGATGCCTGTTTCCGCCTTCAGCAGCGCGTACAGCGTTTGCTTGCACAGGCGCTTGCGCAGCCGCTTGCGCAAAAGCGCCCCGTCCTCCCCCGGGGGAATGGGGGCCGTTTGGCTGATGCTCCTCCCGCCAAGGCAAAAGGCGCACTCCCACAGCCCGCCGCGCTCCCAAAGCTCATGGCGCAGGCACATATCGGCTTCCGCTTCCCCTTCGTTTACCGAAAAAACAATTTCCCCGAAAAAAAGGCGTATGACGTCTGCCATCTCCGCCGCAAGCTCGGGCACGGGGGTGTAAAGGGCGACATTCATTGAAAATACTCCTGCCAAAGGCCGATGGTGGTAGGGTCATCATGGCCGGGATAGACCTCAAAATCCTTTTGCATAAGCAGCAGCCGCTTCATGGACTGGTATAAATCGTTCCAGCTTCCGCCGGGCAGGTCGGTGCGGCCATAGCCGTGGCGGAACATGGTATCGCCGGTAAACAGCGCTTTTCCCGCCTGATAGCAAACGCTGCCCGGCGTGTGGCCCGGCGTGTGCATAACGGTCAGGGCAATGCCGGCGGCAAGTATCACATCCCCCTCGTTTGCGCCAAGGGGCTTTGCGGCCAGGGATAAATTGGAGCCGATCATCACCGCCATGTTTTGGGCAGGGTCACGCAGCATGGGCTCGTCCAGGGGGTGGATGTACAGCTGCGTATCCGCGCCCATAACCCCCTGAACCCCGCCCATATGGTCAAAGTGGCCGTGGGTCAGCAGGACGGCGGCTACACGTTTGCCTTTGGCGGCCTTTTTGATGCGCTCCGGCTCATCGCCCGGGTCAATGATAACGCAGTCCTCCCGGCCGGGAAGGGACAGGATGTAGCAATTGGCCTGTACAGGGCCCAGCGGCAGCGTCTGTATCGTAAACTCATGTTCCATGCAATCCTCTTGCGCAAAAAAGCACGCGGGCTTTTAGCGGCGCTAAAAATTTTTCCTGCTGTCCAGCAAAATGGTCACCGGGCCGTCGTTTACAAGGGATACGGCCATTTCCGCCTGAAAAACGCCCGTCTCCACAAAAATGCCTGCCCCGCGCCAGCGCCGTACAAGCTCCTCATACATGGGATTGGCTGTTTCAGGCCTGGCCGCCTCGATAAAGCTGGGCCGCCGCCCGCCCCTTGCGTCACCCAGAAGCGTAAACTGGCTGACCGCAAGAACAGCGCCGCCCACATCAAGAAGGGACAGATTCATCTTGCCTTGATCGTCCTCAAAGATGCGCAGGTTGGGCACCTTATCGAACATGTATTGCAGGTCCTTCTCCGTATCCCCCTGGGCCACGCCGATCAGGACCATCAATCCTTTGTCAATTTTGCCCACAGCTTGCCCATTTACCGCCACAGAGGCGGAGGATACCCGTTGTACGACACAGCGCATGAAGAATAAGCCTCATTTCAAAAGGGGATAGCAAATTGGCGGGGTGAAACAGGTTCCGGAGCTCCGCTCCCGCCTGTGGCGGATATGGGTGGAGTGGAGGAAGCCGGCGAACCAACGCAACGACTGAGCCGGGCGGGGCGCTTGCACAGCAAGCCTTCCTTGCACTTACCGCCGGCCGTATGGCCTGCACTGGCTAAGCAAAGCGCAAGCCAATGCATTGGCTACAGGCGGAAAGTTCAAAAGGGGCCGTCGTGCTAGTCGCATAACTTTATAACTATTCAGGAGATGGCGTCCGAAGGTTTCCAAAGGCTCCGTAGCCTAAGTGCCGCCTGTGGCGGGTGAAGCGAGGCGTAGGAGGCCAGCGAAAAGAAGCAATGCGAACGACTGTGAAGCAGTGCGACTATTGAGCAGGCCGGACCGACCGGAAAGCCCTTTGGTCGCGTCAAAAGACGCGAAATCCTTCTTCTTGAATACCATTATGCAAAATGCGCCCTTGACGCGACAGCCCCAGAGCTTCAGCTCGCCCCGCGGTAAACCTCCACAATATCCGACCGCCTTTGAAGCTGCTTGATCACCTTGTCCAGCTGCTGGCGGCTGACCACCTGAATGACCAGGGTTATGGTGCTGGTCTTGCTTTTGGTGTTGAACTTGGCGCTGACGGCGCTGATAGGCACGTTCATTTCCCCGATATACGTCGCCAGCTCGCCCAGCAGCCCTAGGTGATCGTAGGCAATAATCTGGATGCCGGCGTCGAACGTGCCGGCGTTCTCCTCCGCCCAGCTGACCTCCACCATGCGCTCCTGCTCGCCGCCGTTGGCATTTACGCAGTCCGCCTTGTGCACGGTCACGCCCCGGCCGCGCGTTATATACCCCACGATATCGTCGCCCGGCACGGGATTGCAGCACTTGGCAAAGCGCACAAGCATCCCCGATTCGCCCTTGACGTAAATGCCGTGGGTGGGCTTGCCCCGGTTCTGCTTTTGCAAATCCTGGGGCGTAACGTCGGGCAGCTTTGCGGCAGGCGGCGCTTCCCGAAGGCGCTGCTCCTCCATGAGCTTCATCACCACATAGGTGGAAGCCATGCCGCCATAGCCCACCGCGCCGTAAATATCGTCCAGCTCAAAAAAGCCGTACTTTTTCAAAATGCCTTCATAATATTCGGGCTTTACGATGGCGCTTAAGGCCACGCCGCGGCGCTTGGCCTCCTTTTCCACCATATCCTTGCCCTTTTCCACATTCTCGCCGCGAAGCTCACGCTTGAAAAATTGCCGTATCTTCGCCTTGGCCTGCTGGGTCTTGGCCACCTTCAGCCAGTCCATGCTGGGGCCCTTGGAGGCCGAGGAAGTGATAATGTCCACCCGGTCCCCCGTCTCCAGCGTTGTGTCCAGGGGCACGATGCGGCCGTTCACCTTGGCGCCCACACAGCTGTTGCCCACGGCGCTGTGAATGCGGTAGGCAAAATCCAGAGGTGTCGCGCCCTTTTGCATGTTCACCACATCGCCTTTGGGCGTGAAGAGAAAAACCTCTTCGCTGAACAGGTCGGTTTTTAACGAATCAATAAATTCCCGGCTGTCCCTGGTTTCGTTTTGCCAGTCCAGTATCTGCCGCAGCCAGTAAAGCTTGTTGTCCAGGTCTGTGGTGGTCTGCCCGCCCTCCTTATAGCGCCAGTGCGCGGCGATGCCGAACTCCGCCACGCGGTGCATATCCC
>JAEWNM010000321.1 GCA_023392755.1 Bacillota bacterium | reverse complement strand
AATCCGGAATTCCGCATACTACATATAAGCTGTTCTCCAGCAAAGCACCCGCTCGTCGTGTTTCCATATTGCATTTACGCCGGGGCGGAAAAGATTTGTGTTACTTAACACATTAGTTTATTCGCCTTTCCGCTCTATAGGGCAATTATACTACGCCATTTTCTGTAATTCAAGTATTCGGACAAATTTAATTCATACAATTCTTACAACATAGACAAACCTGTGTGAAATGATGGAATTGCCTCCTGAATAAGTGAACTCATTTTTCCCCTGCAATTGCACCTGTCATGGTCTGTTAAGCAACCGTGTGCCTGTATATGCTGAAAAGAAATCAAGCATTTTCCCTTCCCATATGTATACGCATTTGATATACTCGTTCTACCGGCCCGAATCAGGGTCAATCGGATTTAAATACCGTATATTACCTAGTTCTACATTTATTTGCGCAACAACATAAGCAAAGGAGCGGCAGCCATGGACGCGAAGGAATTGGTTTCTCAAATGACATTGGAGGAAAAGGCCTCCCTCTGTTCGGGAAAAGGCTTTTGGCATATCAAAGGTGTGGACAGGCTTCACATACCGTCTGTCATGGTATCCGACGGTCCCCACGGGCTGCGCAAGCAGGTTGCCGCCGGCGATCATCTGGGCCTGAACGACAGCATTACCGCCGTATGCTTCCCAACGGCGGCCGGGCTTGCCTGTTCTTTTGACCGTGATCTGATGCGCCAATTGGGAGAGGCACTGGGTGAGGAATGCCAGGCGGAGGAAGTAGCCATCCTGCTTGGCCCGGCGGTGAACATCAAACGCTCCCCCCTGTACGGCCGCAACTTTGAGTATTTTTCGGAAGACCCCTTCTTGGCCGGCGAACTGGCGGCCGCTTACATTGGCGGTGTACAAAGCAAAAATGTTGGCGTCAGCCTGAAGCACTACGCGGTGAACAATCAGGAGCACAGGCGCATGACCGTAAACGCCGTGGTGGATGAGCGTACGCTTCGGGAAATTTACCTTGCGGGTTTTGAAATCGGCGTTAAAAAATCAAAGCCATGGACGGTGATGTGCTCCTACAACAAGGTCAACGGCACATATGCCAGTGAAAACAAAAAGCTGCTTACCAATATCCTTCGGGACGAATGGGGGTTTGACGGCTTTACCGTAACCGACTGGGGCGCCTGCAACGATCATGTGGCGGGGGTGATGGCCGGGCTTGACCTGATGATGCCTTCCATTACCGATGCAGGCGACAGGCAGCTTGTTAAGGCCGTGAGGGAAGGAAGGATTTCCCAGAGCACGGTGGATCAGGCAGCAGAGAGGATTGTTTCCGCAGTGCTTCGCTATGCGGAAGGCCGGGATGCATCGGCCGTCTTTGACCGGGGTGTTCACCATCACCTGTCAAGGCGCATCGCCAGGGAGTGCATGGTACTTTTGAAAAATGAGGGAAATCTGCTGCCCATCCGCGGCAGTAAAAAGGTGGCTTTCATTGGCGAGTTTGCAAAGGAACCCAGGTTCCAGGGCGGCGGAAGCTCCCACATCAACGCCAGCGAAGTCCTGTCCGCCATGCAGGCCGTGCGAAGCGTTCATGGCGATATCCTGTATGCACGGGGATATAATACAAATGAAGATGCGATTGACCCGGAGCTTATTGCCCAAGCGGTTCAAACGGCAAAAGCGGCGGATATGGCCGTCTTGTTCCTCGGCCTGCCGGATGCCTATGAATCGGAGGGGTATGACCGCACCCATATGCGTATGCCCGACTGCCAGTCGAAGCTTCTGGAAGCCGTATTGAAGGTGCAGCCCCGCACCGTGGTGGTATTGCATAACGGTTCCCCCGTGGAAATGCCCTGGGCAGACAATGTGCCCGCCATTCTGGAGGCGTATCTTGGCGGGCAGGCCGTTGGCGGTGCCGTGGTGGATGTGCTGTTCGGGGCGGCAAATCCCTGCGGCAAGCTTGCCGAAACCTTCCCCCGCCGTTTGGAGGATAATCCCTCCTATCTGCATTTCCCAGGCGACGGGGATACGGTGGAATACAGGGAAGGCATCTATGTGGGATACAGGCATTACGATGCAAAACGCATGGATGTGCGCTTTCCCTTTGGACATGGCTTGAGCTACACCACCTTTGGCTACAGTGATCTTTCATTGAGCACAGATCGGCTGAAGGACGGGGAGCTGCTCAGCGTATCCCTGGCTGTGACCAATACCGGCGCTACGGCGGGCAAGGAAACGGTTCAATTATACGTTGCCGGGGCCCACAAGGGCATATCCCGTCCGGAAAAGGAATTGAAGGGTTTTGAAAAAGTGTTTTTGAATCCCGGCGAAACGAAGACCGTGACCATAACGCTGGACCGCCGGGCATTCGCCTATTACGACGCCTCACTCCCCGGCTGGCATGTGGAAAACGGAGCATACCGCATTTTGGCCGGCGCGTCCTCCAGGGATATCCGCCTTGAGGCCGCCGTGGAAATCATGGGTGCCCCGGCGCTCCCCTGCCGCTTTACCATGGATTCCACCCTGGGGGATGTGATGGACGCGCCCCACGGAGAGCCCTACCTGGAAAGAATCCTTCAGGGGATGCAGGGATTTACGCAATCAGCCGGCGAAGGTTCCGCAGTCAGCAGCGAAATGATGGCCGCCATGATGCGTGATATGCCGCTTCACTCCATTGCCTCCTTCGCCGGCGATTCGCTGGACCACGCGGCGCTGCATGATATCATCAGCGGGCTGAATCAAGACAAATAGACGCCCCGGCATAATAAAGCAAAGCCATGCTCGCTTTATTGCTGCATGGCTTTTGCTTTTTATGGTCATGTGGCATCATCATTCCCTATCGGACTTTTGATTCCTTTTCCACGGATATCACCTGCGCAAAGCGCATCCTGAAGGAAAAACCCTCCCGGCAGACAAGGGCACACTGAAGCTCCTTCCGCTCCCGCGCAAAGGCAAGCAGCAATATCTCCGCCGCCCACTTTGATCCGGGCGGCTGCAAATCCCCCTTCATATGCAGGCCTTCCACCCCATGAAACAATAGGCGGGTCTTTTCCTCCTGCTTTTTCAGATGAAGGCATACCATTGCCGATTCCCGGCCCGCCCACTCGGCGCGCCAAATCTCTATTCCATCCAGCCACCAGCCCCGGTAGCCGCTGTTGTTTCCATATTGTTCCACGAATGCTTTGTTCAGGCTTCTCCTTGCTTTCAGGAAATTCCGCTGATTTTCCGTTTCCCCGCTGCCATTCCACGTGCCGTCATACAGGCAACTGGCCATAATTTCCTTCAAATCCACGGCATTCCCTCCCTTATTGATATCCTCCGTATGCTGCCTAGATTGTAACATCCCGCAAAACCCGCGTCAACAGCCACTGTTTCAGTGTTTATATAAAGGAAGACTTGAGAAATACCGCGTTCGCCGATATAATAAAGGAAGCAGCTTCCATGAGCGGTGGGGCTGGAAAGGCGGTTTCACATGTATTTGCAGTCACTGAAGGAACAGGTATACGAAGCGAATATCACCCTGTGGAAAAGCGGTCTGGTCGTCTTGACCTGGGGCAATGTCAGCGGCATTGACCGGGATGCCGGGCTGATGGCCATCAAGCCCAGCGGCGTTGGCTACGGTATACTCAAGCCGTCGGATATCGTGCTTGTGCGCCTTGACAATGGGCAGCCGGTTGACAGTGCTTTGCGCCCTTCCAGCGACACGCCAACCCATTTGATACTGTACAGAGCCTGGCCGGAGATTGGTGGAGTGGCCCACACCCACAGCCGCATGGCCACAGCCTGGGCACAGGCCTGTCAGCCCATCCCGTGTTTTGGCACCACCCACGCCGACAGCTTTCACGGCCCCGTTCCCTGCGCAAGGCCGCTTGGCACCACGGAGGTGGACAGGGATTACGAGGGGGAGACGGGCCGCCTGATTGTAGAAACCATAAAAGATAATCCCTGCCTGCACACGCCCGCCATATTGCTTAGCTGCCACGGCCCCTTCACCTGGGGACAGACGCCGGATAAGGCTGTGGAGAACGCCGTTATACTGGAGGAAGTGGCGGCCATGGCGTCCATAACAAAGCAAATTAACCCCGATGCGCTCGCCTGCCCCGAGCATATCAGCGAAAAACACTTTCAGCGCAAGCACGGGCAGCATGCGTATTACGGGCAAAAATAGGTAAAAGCAATCCTGCGGCATGCAGGAAAGCGCCGTCAGTTTTATAGGTTTTGGTAAAAGACGCGGGGGGTAGGATTTTTCAAAAAAATCCTACCCCCCGCCAGCTTATCCCGTCACTCCGTTACTTCCTTGCGCAGCGCTTTCAAGCGTTTCATCACATCATTCCCGCCGCGGCCGAAGAAGTCGTGGAGGGTATGGTATTCTGCGTACAGCTTGTCGTAGACCGCCGTGTTTTTCGCAATGGGAAGGTAAACCGTATCCTTTACCTTCCCCATATCCCGGGCAGCCAGGAATACATCGTCATATCCGCCAGCCGCCTTGCCTGCGGCCACCGCGGCAAATATGGCGCTGCCCAGAGCAGGGCCCTGCTTGGAGGCGGCGATACGTACGGGCATATTCAGCACATCGGCATAAATCTGCATGGCCATGGCGTTCTTCTGGCTGATGCCGCCGGATGCGTACAGTTCCTCTACCGGCACACCGCTGTTCACGAAATTCTCCACGATCATGCGGGTACCGTAGGCCGTAGCCTCT
The DNA here is from genome assembly GCA_023392755.1 of Bacillota bacterium. GTDB lineage: Bacteria > Bacillota > Clostridia > Christensenellales > Aristaeellaceae > JAEWAH01. The sequence continues at coordinate 687 of JAEWNM010000321.1, read as the reverse complement.
ATCAATGCGCGGTAGATTTCCTCCGGCCTTGTCGCAAGCGTCATGCCCACCATCAGCCCGGTAAGGTCTACATCCACCAGAACGGAACGGTTGCCGTTCCACCAATCCAGCGCCAGCAGGCCGCTCTCCCCCGCTTTTAACGCCTGTGCCTTTTCCGTCAGATAGGCATGGATGTCCATGCCGCGTTCCTTTGCAGCCTTCAGGTAATCCTCCGGGCAGCAGCGGTCCACAAACCAGGCGAAGTGGTCGCCTACGCAGCTTTGACCGGCCTCATACCCAAAATATCCGGGCATAACGCCATCCTCCACCACGCCGCACATGCCGGGCACTTCCCGTTCCCTGTCCCCCAGCATGACATGGCAGGTGGATGTGCCCATGATGGCCAGCAGCTTGCCCGGTCCGTCAATGCCTACCGCCGGCACGCATACGTGGGCATCCACATTGGCCACAGCCACGGCCGTGCCGGGATTCAGGCCGCACCAATGGGAAGCCTGTGCCGTCACCTCCCCTGCCTTTTGGCCCAGGGGAGATATTGCCGTTGACAGCTTTTCCTGCACCAGGTTTTCCAGCTTCGGATCAAGTGCCTTAAAGAAATCCTTGCCGGGGTATCCCTTTTGCTTATGCCAGATCGCCTTGTACCCGGCGGTGCAGCTGTTTCGCGTTTCAATGCCCGTCAGCTGCCAGACC
>JAEWNM010000124.1 GCA_023392755.1 Bacillota bacterium | reverse complement strand
TCGCCACTTTGTTGAGCTTTTCCCTCGCTACACTGCAAAATGGCTTTGCCATTTTGCGGCCGTTTGCTCGGGCAAGGAGAGAATTTCTTCGAAATTCTTGCGCAAACCACCGCACATGTCGCTGGTTTGCGATCTAGAATCGGAGGACTTCGGCCCTCCGATACCTCCCTGGATTTTATGATGGACTGAGGCCGGGCAGATTGAACTGACCGGCCTGTTCATTTTGCATCACTTTACGAAATGATCAACAGCAGCAGTGACATGGCCACAAAAACGCCTGCGCAAATCTTGGTGAGAAGCGCGAGCTTGCCTTCAACCGACTTGGCCTTGTTCTTGCCAAAGAAGGTCTCCGCACCGCCGGCGATAGCACCCAGCCCCTGGGTCTGTCCGCTTTGCAAAAGCACGGTAACAATCATCACCAGAGAGGAGAGAATCAGTACAATGTTGATCAAAATCTCCAAAAACTGCATGTTCGGAAACCTCCTTGAACTAAAGCCAAATCATTGTACCATGCATTGTGAGAAAATACAAGCACTCCCTCAAAATAGAGAGCGTACGGGCCATTGCAGCGGCGTCATACCGGCATGACCATATCCTGCCGGTTGAGCATGGTGCTGTCGATATGGTACTTCTGCGCCTGACGGTATTGGAAGAACTTCACCGCCACCTGGGGGAACAGGGCGTAGGACAGTACATCCTCCTCCTGCTCGTAATACTCCCGTATTTCCTCGCGGTACTTGTCAAGCTCCGGCGGGATATCGTCGGCGGGGCGCTTTGTGATCACAGGCGCATCCCCGATGACCTTTTTGCGCACATCCTCGTTTACCGGCGCGGGCAGACGGCCGTATTCACCACGAAACAGCCCCTTTGTCTCCTTGGATACCATCTTGTACCGTTCTCCGCCCAGTATATTCATTACCGCCTGGGTACCCACGATCTGGCTGGTGGGCGTCACCAGAGGCGGATAGCCGCAGTCCTTGCGCACATTGGGAATTTCAGCCAGCACGTCGTAGTATTTGTCCATGGCGTTTGCTTCCTTCAACTGGCTGACAAGGTTCGAAAGCATTCCGCCGGGCACTTGATAGATCAGTGTGTTGGTATCCACGGCGAGCATACGCTCTGCGTCCCGCCAGCCATCCTTGGAGAGCCGCTGCGCAACGCCTCTGAAATGAGCGGCGATTTCGCTCAACAGGCCAAGGTCCAGCCCGGTGTCATATTCCGTTCCCTTAAGGGTCGCGACCAGGGCTTCTGTGGCGGGCTGGGAGGTGCCGTTGCCCAAGGGGGACAGGGCGGTGTCAACGATATCCACGCCGGCTTCCACAGCCTTCAAAAGCGTCATGTCGCCGGTGCCGGTGGTGTTGTGGGTATGCAGAACAATGGGCAGCTTCGTCGCTTTCTTCAGCCGCTTGATCAGGGAATAGGCGCTATAGGGCAAAAGCAGATTGGCCATGTCCTTAATACAGATGATATCCGCGCCCATGGCCTCAATTTCCCCGGCCAGCTTGACGAAATAATCTTCCGTATGCACCGGGGAAATGGTGTAGCTCATGGCCACCTCGGCGGTGCCGCCGTACTTTTTCGTGGCCTTTACGGCTGTTTCCATATTCCGAAGGTCGTTGAGCGCGTCAAATGTGCGGATGATGTCAATGCCGTTTTCCAGCGTCTTCTTGACAAAGTAATCCACCACATCGTCGGCATAATGCTTGTAGCCCAGAATATTCTGCCCGCGCAGCAGCATTTGCAGCTTGGTGTTGGGCAGCGCCTTGCGCAGCACGCGAAGCCGCTCCCAAGGGTCCTCGTTCAAAAAGCGCATACAGGCGTCGAACGTCGCGCCGCCCCAGCATTCCAGGGAATAATACCCCACCTTGTCCAGCTTGTCGCAAACGGGCAGCATTTCGCTGGTCTTCATGCGGGTCGCCGCCTGAGACTGGTGTGCATCCCGCAGTATGGTATCTGTAATCAGCACTTTAGGCATAATGCGTTACTCCTTTACAAGAATTCGGTCTGGCAGCGCCTGCCAGGAGTTTAATGAGCGCCAAACATGCTCAGCAGCACGCCCGCCGCTATGGCCGAACCTATGACGCCGGCTACATTGGGGCCCATGGCGTGCATCAGCAGGAAGTTGCCGGGGTTCTCCTTCTGCCCAACTATCTGGGATACACGGGCAGCCATAGGCACTGCGGACACACCGGCCGAACCGATCAGGGGATTGACCTTGCCACCTGTTACTTTATACATTACTTTGCCCAGCAGCACGCCGCCGGCTGTGCCGATGGAGAAGGCCACCACCCCAAGCAGTATGATCTTGATGGTTTGCCAAGTCAGGAATGTCTCCGAATTGGCTGTGGCGCCTACGGTTACACCCAGGAAAATGGTGACGATATTCATCAGCTCATTCTGGGCGGTTTTGTTCAGCCGGTCAACCACAAAGGATTCGCGGAACAGGTTGCCCAGCATCAGCATGCCCACCAGCGGAGCAGCGGAGGGCAGCAGAAGGGAAACAACGATGGTGACAAGAATGGGGAAAATGATTCTTTCTTTCTTGCTCACGGGCCGCAATTGCTCCATGACCACCATACGCTCTTTCTTGGTGGTCAGCAGCTTCATGATCGGCGGCTGAATCACCGGAACAAGCGCCATATAGCTGTAGGCCGCTACTGCAATGGGGCCCAACAGGCCGGGGGCCAGCTTCCCTGTCAGATATATGGCCGTAGGGCCGTCCGCACCGCCGATGATACCGATGGAGGCGGCCTCGTTAGCAGGAAATTTCATGAGTATGGCGCCGATAAAGGTGATGAAAATACCCAACTGGGCTGCGGCGCCCAGCAACAGGGATTTGGGGTTGGCAATCAGCGGCCCAAAATCCGTCATCGCGCCCACGCCAAGAAAGATCAGCGGCGGATAAATGCCAAGCTTGACGCCTTGATACAGGTAGTACAGCAAACCGCCTGAGTTTTCAAGGTATTGGTACATAACCGCACCGTCAGGCATCGTAACCGCAATGCCATGCTTACCCGCATCATCCACGGCGGAAGCCAAATATCTGTAGCTGGGTTCCCCCATCAAATTGGCCAAGGGCAGATTGGCAAGAAGCATGCCAAAAGCAATGGGCAAAAGAAGGAGCGGTTCGAATTTCTTGACGATGGCCAGGTATATCAGAATACACGCAATCACAATCATAATGAGCGGCTTTGGATCCATAAGCAATTGCGAAATTCCAGACGAAGCCGCCAGTTCTTTTAGTGACTGGAGAATGTCCAAATTTTCCATGGGCAATCAACTCGCTTTCCCGTCATTCCGTCAGGCCAGCACGACCAGCGCATCTCCGGCATTCACGCTGGAGCCCTTGGCGACAAGAACCTGCGCCACCGTGCCATCCTGGGGTGCCAGGATCTCGTTTTCCATTTTCATCGCTTCCAAAATCAGCATTACGCCGCCTTTTTTCACTGTATCGCCGGCTTTGACCTTCACATCCAGAATGGTGCCCGGCATGGGGGCCTTAACGGACTGTCCGCCGGCCACGGGAGCGGGTTTGGCGGCGGGAGCGGGAGCAACCGGCGCGGGAGCGGCCGCGGCCGCAACGGGGGCAGGCGCGGCGGGGGCAACGGACCGGATAACAGGGGCCGGAGCGCCGGCTGACACTTCTTCCACATCCACCTCATATGAAGTACCGTTGACGTTGATCAAAAACTTGCGCATACGATAATCCTCCTCGTTCTATTACGTGCTTACATGCGGCTGTATATCTGTTCTTCGCGGCCTGCTTTTTCCCAAGCCGGGCTGAGATGAACGCGGCGTACCCTGCGCACCACAAAGCCCTGTTCCCCATCCCACAGGGAGGCTATGGCGGCAGTCAGAACGGCGATCAGTTCCTCGCCCTCACAGTGCTTTTCCTTACTGCTTGCCACAGGCAACTCCCGTGCCGGTGCCGCAATAACTTTCTGCTCCGCCGGCACTTTTTCGACCGACGGCTTTTCCTTGGCGATTTTCCTCAAAAGCGTAATACACCCGATGAGGACGATCAGCCCAATAAATACAATGAGCATCCCGATCACTGACACGGCTAAACCGAAAGATAGTTTTTCCATGTATCCTCCCTCCTCTTACAGCGGCAGGTTGCCGTGTTTTTTAGGCAGGTTGGAATCCCTCTTGGAAGAGAGCATTTCCAGAGCGGCAATCATAAATTTACGGGTCTGCTCCGGTTCGATCACATCATCCAGTATGCCATCCCTGGCTGCCGCAACGCCGTCGGCAACATTCGCGGCATATTCGGCGACCAGTTTTTCCCTTGCCTCCAAAGCTGGCTCCTTGCTCTGTGCCAGTTCTTTGCTGAAGAGCACCTGCACGGCGGCTTCGGGCGACAAAGCGGATACTACCGCGCCGGGCCAGCCGTAGGCCAGATCGGCGTTGGCCTTTCCGCCCATGGCCACATAGCTTACCCCGATGGCATTGCCCACGATAACGGAAACCTTGGGACAAGTGGCTTCGGCATAGGCAAACAGCAGCTGGCCGGCCGCGGTCAGCATTCTTGTCTGGTCATCGGGACCGACAAGCTTCAAGCCGGCGGAATTGATGATGCTCACCACCGGCAGGCTGAAGCAGTCGCAAAAGCGTACGAAGCGTGCGGCCTTGGCACAGGCGCCGGGGCAAAGCCTGCCCTCATTCTCCCCCGCATGGCTGCACACTACGCCAACCGTCCGCCCGCCCAGGCGGCCCAAGGCAATCCTTATCGCTTTGGCGTATTGGGAATACAACTCAATAAAGCTTCCGCCATCCAGCAAGGCGGCCAGGAGAGCGCCGGAATCGGCAACATCCACATTGGGCATAAGACGGTTCAAGTCGTCCGTATCCACAATGGGCGCATCCTCCGCGTTGCAGCCGGGCAGCAGGTCGAGCACATCGGCAGCCAGTGCCAGCGCCGCGTCCTCATTTTCCGCCACCAGGGATACGCCGCCCTGGGCAGCCAGTGTATCCGCGCCGCCCAAAGTCTTCGCCGTATAGTCTTTCCCGGTAGACGCACTGACTACCTGGGGCCCGAACACCATCAATTCCCCCACGCTCTTGGCCATGATGCTGATATCGGCCAGCCTGGCAATGAGGGCAGCGCCGCCTACGCAGGGCCCAAGCACCAGGGAAATCACGGGGCATACGCCGCTTAAACGGGCCAGTCTTGCGAAAATTTTCGAATAAGCGTCCATCGCCCGGGCACCTTCGTCCAGCCGCACCCCGGCACTGTCGCACAGCGCCAGCACAGGCGCGCCCGTCTTCTGGGCCAGATCGATCACCTTGAGTATTTTTGCCGCCTGCAACTCACCCATGGCCCCGCCATGAACGGTGAAATCCTGGGCAAACAGATAAACGGGGCGTTCCCGAATTGTGCCATAACCTGTCACAACCCCGGCGCCCTCTTCATTGCGGGATACAAGCGCATCCATTTCCACAAAGCTGCCCTGGTCAACAAGCTTTGCAATGCGCTCGCGTGCCGTCATTTTACCGGCGGCCCGCTGCTTTTCCACCCGCGAAGCATCCCCCTTTACGATGTCCTGCTTTTTTTCCAGCACCTGCGCTAAACCCTGGGTACTGTTCATGGCGATCCCCTCCCGTGGTTTTCCTATAAACCTCTTCACGAGGTATGACAAAAAGGTTCAAATCCTTCCCAATTTCTATTATTCTACATTCTCCCCCTATTTCCTGCTGAAATCAGTACTTTGCTTGTTTTTCTTTTCACAATTTTACGCAAAAAGAAACCGCTGTCAGCGGCAGGGCAATGGACTATTGTTTTTGGAGAATGAAGCATTCCGGCGCGCCGGGTCCGGCATTCAAAAAGCGATGATGGAGGATGTTAAACTGCTGTGGCGGGATAGCGCCAAGCCAGCGCGTAAGCTCGTGAAGCTCCCGGCCGCCCTCCTGATGGCCGGGATAGGCGCAAATGGTGCACACGCCGCCGGCCATCAGCAGCTGTAAACAGCCATCAATGCCCATCCGCGTCGTTTCCCAGCGGGTGGTGACGGATTTGTCGCCGCCGGGAAGCCAGCCCAAATTGAACACAGCCAGCATAACCGGTTCCTTTACCACTTTCAAAACATGCTCATGACCAAGGCAATGCAGCTCGCACCGGGAAAGAAGGCCTTGCTCCGATAAAAGCTTTGCAGTACTCCCGACGGCCGGCCCCTGCACATCAAAGGCAATCACTTTACCGTGCTCCCCCACAAGCTTTGCAAGGGAACATGTGTCCTGGCCGTTGCCCATGGTGGCATCGATGACCCGGTCACCTGATGTCAGCAGCTGCCGGTGGCATTCAGCCGCCAGATACCGGGCGCTTTTCAACAAATAGCCCATGCGATTCACAGGCCCTTCAGCAGCCGGACTTCATCCGCCGTCAGATGCCGCCATTGACCACGCTGTACATCCCCCAGCTTTAATGGGCCGAACTGCACCCGCCTCAAAAGCACCACCTGATGATTGACCGCCTCAAACATGCGCCGCACCTGGCGGTTGCGCCCCTCGTGAATGGCGACCAGCACCGAGGTGGAAAATGCGTCATACTTCAGGATACGCACCTTGGCGGGAGCGGTCTTCCGTCCGCCCAGCCACACGCCCTCCGTAAGCCGCCTGGCCGCCTCCGGCGCAAGGCGGTTGGAGACCTTGGCCAGGTATACCTTCTCCACCTCCCTGCTGGGGTGGAGCATCCGCTGGGTCAGCTCGCCGTCGTTGGTCAGAAGCAGCAGCCCTTCGCTGTCAAAATCCAGCCTTCCCACGGGATACAGCCGAACGGGATAATCCCTGAATTTATCCAGCACGGTGGGCCGCCCTTCCGGATCGGAGGCGGTGGTCATTTCCCCCATCGGCTTGTGGTAGAGCAGATAATGCTTTTCCTCTTCCGGCTGAACAGGCTTGCCGTCTACAAGCACGGTGTCAAAAGGCTCCACCAAAACACCCATCTGGGTAATTTCGGCGCCGTTGACCTTCACCCGGCCATCCAGTATCATCTTTTCCGCCGTCCGCCTGGACGCAACCCCGCACATGGCAAGATATTTTTGCAGGCGCATGCTGATCCTTCCCCTTATCAAACGTCAGTCAGTCAAACAAAAGATAGAAGAACAGCGCGCTGTCGCGAAGCGCGGGCGGCTTTTGCGCCTGCTGGGGGATAGCCGCATACAGCATTCTGTCCACACCGCCCAGCACAAATCCGCAGCTTTGATAAAATTGGCAGGCTGCCGGGTTGGCATCCTGCGTTTCCGCCATCAAACCCTTCAGCCCCCGGGGCAATGCCCAGCTGCGGCAGGCCTCCAGCAGCGCCCGGCCCACGCCTTTGCGGCGCGAATGCACATTTACCCGTATGTCCCACAGCATGGCCAGATTGTTCCAATGGTGGGACGCCACTGCCTGTCCGGCAAGCTGCCCGTCCAAAAACGCAAAAAAGCACACCGCGTCCTTGCGTTTGAGCAGCTCCTGCGGCGTAAATAGGCTCACCGGCGGATAGGTGCGCCACTCCGCCTTGTTCAGCGGCATATACTCCAACGAAAATCCTGACCGGGTCACACGCACGGCTGCCAATTCCCCCACCAGGTATCGGTTTTCAATCTGATTGTATAGGGAAATCAATGTCTCATTCAGAGGCAGGATCGTCAGCATGCTGCATCTCCTTCATAGCCGTGCGGTCTTGAACACCTTTGCCAGCATATCAAAAAAAGCGACAAAAAACAAGCCCCGCCAGCTGGCGGGGCACGCTGTCAATGTAGTGGCGGGGCTTGTTGTCAAATGCTTTATTCTCCAAGAAAACGGATGTTGATGGCACCGTTGGAGGTATTCACCGCAAGCCGGAACCGCCCATGTCCGCCTGAATCCAGGTTGCTGTCCGCGTTGGATGTGTCGGATGAGATGGTATAATCGTCCCGCTTGCCGCCCACGCTGCCGGAGATGGAGCCGTTGGAGCTTTTAAGCTCGATGGCCGTGGACGTCACCTGATCCACAACGACGCGGCCGTTGGAGGTTTCCAGGCGCAGCTTGTCTTTGGCCGCCACCTGCCTGGCCGTGAGCGAGCCGTTGGAAGACTTCATCTCCGCCGTACCGGAAACGATCACCGTATCCAGCGTTACCGAGCCGTTGGAGGTATAGGCGCCTACAAGCTTTGCGGATACATTGCTCATTTCAATGGATGCGTTGGAGGTATCGGCTCGTACATCCCCAGCCGCGGTCAGGCCGGATACACGTACGGAAGCGTTGGAGGTATCCAACATCAGTGCGCCGGCATACGCTTCGGGCACGACCACCTCCACCTTTGGGTTCGCGTTATTGATCACATTGTAAATGGTGGACCCGTTAAACCAATTGCTTACGTTGAAAAGATTTTCGTATTTGTACTTGAGCGTGAGAACGCCGTCATCCAGCGATACCTCGTAAGGGTCCTTTTCGCAGGTGTAATAATGAAGCGTAATTTCATCACCCTTGGATGGCGTCACCGTGACGGGCATGTTCCGGGTTCTGATCCTGATCTCATCAATGCCTGCCGCGCTTACCGCGTAGTCTTCCTTTTCGTACACGATTTCCGTCGTATTGCTGCCCTGTGCGGGAGCATCGGACGCAAATGCCGCCATGCTCACAAAATACAATGCCAGACCCACCACCAGCAGTACGCCGGCCATCTTCAAAATGCCGTTTTTCCTATTCATACAATCCCCCTCCTCACAAATCCCTTTTTAATACGTGATACAAGCCGCAGCGTTGCGCCTGTAGCCAAGGGGATGGCCCCCTTCGCCCCGTAAAACAGGAAGATCGACAGCCCCATGGCCGCCATCCCCAGGCCGATTTGCCCAACCACCGGCACTCCAAAGCGGTAGCCGCCAATGAAAAGCGTGATGATGGCCGCCATGCCGCCCGAAAACAGCGCCAGGCAGACCGCCCAGAGCACCAGCACCATAACCCAGGCCAGCGTCAGCATTACAACCATCAGGGCCGCGCCTGTTATAAGCAGCGGGAACCACAGCGGAAATCCCAGTATGATCAGCGCGATCATGAAGCCTGACATTTTGGCTCTTGGCGCCGCCGTTCCCCTGAAATCCGCGGCTACCCTCCTTGCAATGACGTGCATGGGCTCCATTTTGGCCACGGCTTCTTCTTCGGTCATGCCTTCCTCCATACGGTCGGCAATGATCTCCGAATAGTAGTGAAGCGTTTGATCAATTTCCCGCTGCGGCAGGCCATGCATCTCCTGCTTCAGCCCGTCAAGAAATTGTTTCCGCGTCATTGTCCTACCCTCCTGATAAAATCGTATACCTTCATCACATCCACCCAGTCGGTCAAAAATTCCGCAATCCTGTCCCGGCCCGCCTGGGTGACGGCGTAATACTTGCGCAACCGGCCATCATGTTCCCTGGTGTAAATGCGAAGGCACTGCGCGCTTTCCAGCCTTCGCAAAATGGGGTACAGCGTTGACTCCGATATATCTATGACGGCAGATATGTCCTTGATGAGCTGATAGCCGTAGGAATCCTTCTGCGAAAGCAGGGAGAGAACGCAAATTTCTATCAGGCCCCGTTTCAGCTGGATATCCATGGCATCACCTCCCGACGCACAGTATCATACATTGTGCAATACTATGTGTCAAGCAGTATAGCAAATTCTAATCCATTCCTAATCAACGCAAACCCGCCTTCCGGAAAAAAACCGGAAGGCGGGTTTGCGTCATGGGTGGGGATTACCAGATTTTTTTGATCAACCGGCGCCAAACCAGCAGCAGCAGCGCCACAAAGCCGGTAAGCAGCACCGCCGCCCCGCTATTGCGCCAGGTCACGATCCTCAAAAAGGAGCCATCGGTCAAGGATTCTTCCGATGCCTGTGCGAAAGGTGCGGGGTGCCACACCATTGGCGGCCACCAGGGGCTGTTCCACCAGCACGCGGCCGTTTATGGAAAGCCTGGCGGCACCTACCACATCCCCCTTTGAAAACCCGGCCGCAAGGGAATCCGGCAAATCAAATTCCATCTGCGGCCATTCTTCCCCCTGAACAGGCGCGGCCAGATCGCCATGAAGGACCACCGAAACCTCTTTCTCCTCCCCGCCGGCAACGGGCAGGCTGCGCACCTGCTCCCCATCCGCCAGCATCAGTACGTACCGGTAGTTGGCAAAGCCGTAATCCATGACCTTGGCCGCCTCGTCAAACCAATTGGGGCAGCTGAGCACAACGCCAACCACCTCCAGGCCGTCCCGCTCCGCGCCGAAAACCAGGCACCGGCCCGCGGCCTTTGTATAGCCGGTCTTGATGCCCGTAGCTCCCTCATAAGTGGAAAGCAGTCTGTTTTTATTGTTGAGAATCCTGCTGTATGTACGCCCTTCCCAGGGGATAGTGGCCCGCTGGGTGGATACGATCTTGCGAAACAGCGGATATTTCATGGCTTCCCTTGCGATTAGCGCAAGGTCATAGGCCGTGGTATGATGGACCTTGTTGGGCAAGCCGTGGGGCGTCATGAACACGGTATCACGGCAGCCAAGCTCCGCCGCCCGCTCCGTCATTTTTTTGCAGAATGCATCCACGCTGCCGCCGATATACTCGGCAATAGCCACCGCCGCGTCGTTGCCGCTGGCAAGCATCAGGCCGTAGAGCATTTGCTCCAGCGTCAGTTTTTCACCAAGGGCCAGATATATGCTGGTGCCCGGTACGCCAAATGCATTCCTGCCTGTGGTAACCACTTCGTCCAGCCGCCCGTATTCCAGCGTCAACAGCGCCGTCATCACCTTGGTGGTGGAAGCCATGGGCAAAGGCGCCGTTTCATTTTGGGCATACATTACCGTGCCTGTCTGCTGCTCTATCAGCACGGCCGCCTTTGCGGACGCCATGAAAACCTCCGCCGTCTCCTCCTGGGCCAGCGCGCTCAAGGGAAAAAACAAGCAAACTGCTGCCGCAAGAACCCCCGCCGCTTTCGATCCGGCCATGCGCTTCCTCCAGGCAATCATTTTTATCAGGACATTCTGTCATCATAGGAGGCGGGTGCCCCCCGGCCCATCTGCCCAAGCCCGGGGCCCTCATGGCGCTCCTCACGGCTCCCCCCCGTTCCCTGGCCGGCGGACATATGCCGGGATTTTCCTTCCCTGCCGCCTTCCCCGCCATGGAAAATGGATCTCACATCCTCCACCACCTGGGGCAAAAGCTCCACCATGCGGTCGGCCATGGTAACGGGCTGTGCAGGCAGCATTTTTACCGTGCCGTTCCCCACCACCAAAAAGCCTACCGGCTGCACGGATACGCCCGCTCCCGAGCCGCCGGCAAAGGGCATCTTTCCCTCAAAGCCCTGGGGCGGATGCACCTTGCTCTTTTCATCCGAACCATATTCGCCGCCCCCGGCAACAAAGCCGAAGCTGACCTTGGATACGGGTATCACCGTCATGCCTTCCGCGGTGCTGACCGGATCGCCGATCACCGTATTTACATCCACCATATCCTTGATATTTTCCATGGTGGTCTGCATCATGTTTCCGATGGGGTGCTCCATGCACGCTCCTCCTCGCGATTCCGTTTTTTCTCCCTCCTGTGGGCTGCCCATGCGGCAAGGCCTGCCAATGCGCATCCAAGCAGTAGGTTGCCCAGCCGCATAAACAATATGCAGGAAAGCTGGGCAGCGCATGGCTTTCCTGCAAAATCGGGCCAGACGTGTAAAGAACAGGGAATTCCCCGGACGACAAGCCTTTGCCGCCATATATCAAGAAGGATGGACGCCGCCCCTGCGGACAGGGCGGTTTGGGCGGCGTCGGAAAAACCCAGGCGCGCCTTTAGGCCGACATGCATTACCG
>JAEWNM010000102.1 GCA_023392755.1 Bacillota bacterium | reverse complement strand
GGGCCGCACAGCCTACGTATTACCATATATCCGAGGGAATATGCCATATCAGCCGCATGCAAAATGCAGCCGCACAGCCTACGGCCGGCCAGCACAAAGGATACCCGCAGGCACCCAGCGCGATGATCCAGGCGGCGGCAAAGGGTGACGGCACGCGAAAGCACTGGGCAAAGGACAAAAAGAAAGTGGTGGCCGCCAGCAAAGAAGGCTTCCCTGCCGTATGAAGCCAGGCTTCCAACAAAAGCTTCCCCCTGGCCAGCCACCGGGCCAGGGGATTCATCCGCTTCCGTTTTTCCTCATATTCCGCCGCCTGCGCGCCGCCGCTCATTCTGTTCCTCCATACTTGTTCCGATATGTCTTGAAACAGTATACAGGAATCACCTTCGTCACCCTTGTCGGACCGGAGCGCAAAGAAAGGCCCCTGTACGCAAAAAACGACAGAAGCCTTTCCGGCAGGCATTGTCTACGAGACAATCCGTTTTGCAATCCCAGTATACAATGGACATGTTGAAGGGGTGGAATGCCCTCCGGTGAAACGAGCGCGGTAAACGGCAGCAAGGCAATGCGGTAATTGTGTCAGATGAGGCTTACGGAGCAGGCGAAGAGTGCCTGGCCGTGAAAAAGACATCATCGTTGTCTCTGGCGGTCACCTCACCAATCCCTTGGCGGCACTGTCCCGCGTGTGGCGGGCGACGGTGGCGAAGATCAGGTTGATAAGATAATACATCACTGTCACCGTCATGTAAATAACGATGATATCCTCCGACGTCACCATGCTATGGTGGGCAGCCGCAATCTTGCTGGTAAAGGATAGCTCATAGGTACCCACCACCGCGCAAAAGGAGGTATCCTTGACGGTGGTCACAAACTGGGATACCAGGGGCGAACGGATGCGGCGTACCGCCTGAGGCACGATAACGTGCCAAAGGCTTCCTACCCAGCTAAAACCCTGGGAATAGGCGGCTTCCCACTGGCCCTTGTTCACGCTGTTGAGCCCGCCGCGCACGATTTCCGCCACAATGGCCGAAGTGAAGATGGTCATTGCTGCGATGCCGCTTTCAAGCGGCGGCAGTTTTGTCATAAACCGCATGCTGATGATAAAAAGCGTCAGCGGGATATTCCGCACTGTTTCGATATACACGGTTGCCAATTGCTTAAAAGCAGGCAGCCTGCTTTGCCGAAGAAGCCCCAATATGGTGCCAAGCACAAAGCTGAGCGCAATGGTCATGGCGGCAATGTACAAAGTATTTGCAAGCCCCTGTCCCAGAAAGGTCATGATCTTGACCGTATATACCTTTTCAAAAGCCGTGATCCACGGATTATCCATTATTCATGCTCCTTTTCTCCAGCTTTCGGGCCAGGAGGGAAATGGGCAGACAAATGGCTAAATACATAAGACCGGTCATGACAAAGGTGGGCCCGTAAATCAGATTGCTGCCGCTCCAAATATTGGCGGCATACATCAATTCGCCCCCGGCGACAACGGCCATGACAGACGAATTCTTAATCAGGTTCACCGCCTGATTCGTCATAGGCGGCAGTCCTATCTTTAGAGCCTGGGGCAGCACTACCCGAAACATACCGCCCAGAAAGCTGAATCCCTGGCTGGAGGCCGCCTCCATCTGCCCGAAGGGAACAGCCCGTATGGCGCTGGCCACGATATCTGCGGCATAGGCACCGGTATACAGCGCCAGGCCGATTACGCCAAGGGGAACCGTGCCCCACACAACGCCCAACCTGGGCAGCACATTGTAATATATAAAGATCTGCATCACCAGAGGCGTATTCTGAAAAACTGACATATAAGCCTTAATGAGAACGATGAGCGCCTTTTGCCTGCTGCAAAGAACCATGCCCAACGCAATGCCGATGATCAAAGTAAATAAAAGCCCCAGGCCGGAAATCAGCAGCGTTCTTTCAAATCCCTCGGCAAAAAATTTCCAATCTGCAAACCATGTTTCCCAGTTTCTTATGGAAAAGGGTCCGCTTTGCATGGGCCTCACATCCATCCGGTTTGTTGTGTACAAGAACAGGGAAAGTTTCCGCCACCAAACGATGGCGGAAACTCGCCCATATCCATTATTCTATGCTGCGGCAGGCTTTAGGGCTGTGGTGTGGGTGTTGCGGAAGCCAACTCGGCAGCCTGTTCCCACAAGGTGTCGTAGCCATCCACTACCGACCAGTCCACTGGAACCAGCTCCCATTTTGAAACCATGGCATCCATATCGCCGGAAGAACGCATGTTGGCGATCAGGCTGTTCACAACGCCAATCAGCTCCGTATTGCCCTTCTTGACAGCCACGCCGTAGGGCTGGCTGGCGAAGGAATCGGACAGCAGCGTCACGGTATCGTCCACATACCCCATCAAAATCGCCTTGTCTACGGAGAAGCAGTCGATGCGTCCGCTGTCCAGCGCTGCCTTGATATCGGGATAACTGGGGTATTCCGAAAAATTCAAGGCGAAGCCTTTTTCGGCGGCGGCCGCTTCCAGCGCAGCCCGGGTAGTGGCAGACTGAGCCACGCCGATGTTTTTGCCGTTCAAATCGGCAAAGCCCGCAATGCCGGAAGCTTTTTTCACCAGGAGGCCAATGGCATCAACAAAATATGGCTTGGAGAATTCGTACTGCAAAATGCGGTCAGGCTTGATGGTGAATGTGGCGATGACCATATCCAGCTCGCCCGTATCCAAAAGCGGGCCGCGGGTGGCGGCGGTTACAGCGGTGAAGGCCACGGCATTTTCATCACCCAGCAGCTGCTTGGCCAGTGCTTTGGCCAGGTCGATCTCCAGGCCCTCATAGGCAGCGCCCAGCTCCTGATAACCGAACTTTGGCACGTCGGCCTTCACGCCCACCAACAGCTTGCCGCGGTCCAGGATTGCCTTGATGGCAGGATCCTCCGCGTTGAAGGAGGCTTCCGCCAGAGCGGATGTGGTAAGCAGCAAAAGTGTAAGTGCAAGAAATACCGCCAGAACTTTTTTCATGCAGGTACCCTCCCCCTCGTTTAGTGCAATATCTTGCCCAGGAACGAGCTGGTACGCTCGCTTATCGGGCGATGAAACACCTGATCCGGTGTGCCATCCTCCAGTATGTTGCCCTCGTCCAGAAACAGCACCCGGTCGGCGATATGCTCGGCGAAGTTCATTTCATGGGTGACAAACAGCATTGTAATGTTCTGCTTTGCCACCCGCTCCATGATATCCAGCACTTCCTTGATCATTTCCGGGTCCAGCGCCGAAGTTGGCTCATCAAACAACAGAATCTCCGGGTTCATAGTCAGCGCCCTGGCAATGGCCACCCGCTGCTGCTGCCCGCCGGACAATTGGCTTGGGTACGAATCCTTCTTCTCAATGATATTGACATCCCTCAGGTGCTTAAGCGCCCGCTCCGTCACGATCCCTTTGCTTTCGCCCTTTAAAGCCACGGGCGCCATGGTCAGGTTTTCCAGCACGGTCTTGTGCGGATAAAGATTGAAATTTTGAAAAACCATGCCAATACCCTGGCGGGCTTTGTACAACTGGCTGCCACGCAGGCGGCACATGTCTTTCCCATTCACTAGCACCCTGCCATGGCTTGGTTTTTCAAACAGGTTGATGGTGCGCAACAGCGTGCTTTTCCCGCTGCCGCTTGGCCCGATAATCACCGTTTTGGAGCCGCTTGGAATTGTGAGGTTGATACCCTTCAACACATGCAGCGGGCCAAACCGTACATGAACATCCTCAAATAAAATCATTGCATGTCCCCCTTGAAAAACGGCGGATGCGCCCAGCCTATGGAAAGCTTTCATTCGAGGTGTATCGCATCCTGCAAATGTTTGTGGAACTGATTTCATTATACGCAATATAATGCAGGATGTCAAATTCAATCATGCAAAAAGACAGTTCCAATACAATATAGTCCTTGAAATTCAGCATAATGTATACAATTTTTGAATATTTCCCTTCGACTTATTTCAAATAATAGAATATGTGCCGTCGGGCGAGCCGTTGCGTGCTTTACGCCAGGCCCGATGAAAGAAAAAAATTCCCCGAAGCTCAAACTCCGGAGAATCTTCAAGGCTCATTTCATTCCGCCAGTTCCCGCAAAGGCACAAGATGCACTCCCGACAACAGCAAAGCTTCCCGTATCCTTTGCGCAAAGGCCAGCGCGTGCTCCCCGTCGCCATGAATGCAGATGGAATCAGCCCGCACGGGAACATCCCGTCCCGTAACCGCCTTCACCTTGCCTTCCGTCACCATGCGCACCACCCGGGCGATGGCCTCCCCCTCGTCGGTAATCATGGCGCCCGGCCTGCCCCGTGCAACCAGGGAGCCATCCTCCTCGTACCCCCTGTCGGCAAACACCTCCTGGGCAACGGGAAGCCCTGACTCTTGCGCCGCTTGCACCATCTCGCTGCCCGCCAGCGCCAAAAGCACAAGGCTTTTATCATAGTCGCGGACGGCCTGGCATACAGCCCCGGCCAGGGCTGCGTCCCTTGCCGCCATGTTATACAGCGCGCCGTGCGGTTTTACATGGTGCATTTTCACACCCGCCGCGCGGCAGAACGCCTCCAGCGCGCCAAGCTGGTACAGGATGTAAGCCCTTGCCTCCGCCGGGCTTATGCGCATCTCCCTGCGGCCAAACCCCATCAAATCGGGAAAACCGGGATGAGCGCCAACCGCCACGTGATGCGCCTTGCACAGCGCTACGGTCTTTTCCATCACCGCAGGGTCGGAGGCATGATAGCCACAGGCCACATTGGCTGATGTGATATGGGGAATCACCTTGTCGTCCATCCCCATCACATACGCGCCAAAGCTTTCCCCAAGGTCGCAGTTCAAATCAACGCGGTGCATGCCGGCCGCCTCCTACTCTTTCAGGTGAGCGTTTTTGATATCCGTGATAAACATGTGCCCCGGCGCGTGAGTGATAACAAAATCCGGCTTCACCCGCATCACCACCGCCTGGGGCGTAACGCCGCAGGGCCAGAAAACAGGCACTTCATTCGGATGGATGGTGACGCTCTCGCCGTAATCCGGCTTGTGAATGTCCTGTATACCGATGGCGTCTGGGTCGCCGATATGGATGGGCGCACCGTGAACCCTGGGCATCGCGGCAGTAACGGTCACCGCACGCACGACAAGCTCCCTGGGTACAGGCCGCATGCTCACAACCATGTTCCCATGGAATACGCCCGCGGGCGATAACGGTATGGATGTATTGTACATTGGCACGTTCCGGCCCTGCTCCATATGGCGGACGGGAACGCCCGCCTCCAAAAGCGCATCCTCAAAAGAAAAGCTGCATCCGATAAGAAAGCTCACAAGATCATCCCGCCACAGATGATCGGCCTTTGGACACTCCCCCGTCAGCAATCCATTTTCATAGACATGGTATCTGGGGATATCCAGAGCGATATCCCCGTCAGGCGCAAGGTAAGGCAATGAGCGGCTTCCCACGTCGCTGACCTCCAGCACCGGGCATGCCTTGGGGTTGCGCTGGGTGAACAGCAAAAAATCATATGCAAGAGCTTTCGGCAGGGAGACCAGGTTTGCCTGGGCATAGCCCAGACACATGCCGGAAGTAGGCCCGGTAATCTTCCCCTCCCGGATCAGGTGGCGGACTTCCTGTGGCATCATGCGCCCGTACTCCATATCCATTCCCCCTCTGTCATCCGTCCAGCGCCCGCTGCCATGCACGGTATTGCTTTACCCGCCTTCTGTACAGCCTTTGGGCGGCGGATACGGCAATGGCCTCAAAACGCACCTTGTCCCCTGCTTTGCATTGGGCGATGACGGGAATATCCACGGTGATCACCGTGGCGATTTTCGCGTACCCCCCAACTGTCTGCCTGTCGCAAAGGAGGATGATGGGCTCCCCGCCGGCGGGAACCTGTATGCTGCCCAGCGCCGTGGCATCGGAGATGATATCCGCTCCGTTTACAAAGGAAAGCGCCTTTCCCTTAAGGCGGCAGCCCATACGGTCAGATTCATTGGTGACCGTGTATTCTTCTTTCAAAAAAGTTGCAACAGCCTCCCCGGAAAAGGATGTTCCGGCCTGAGGCCCCAAAACCACCCGCAGCGTTTGTGTGCCCGGCTGCCGTAAGGGCGGTTGCAATTTACGCCTGTCCTCATTTGGGATATCCGCCCGGGGCGCGGTAAACGAAATCTCGTCCCCGGCTTTCAGCGCCCGGCCATGAAAGCCGCCCAGGCCATACTTGATCTGTGTCGATTTGCTGCCCATCACGGACGGCACGTTCAGCCCGCCAGCAAAAGCCACATAAACGCGGCAGCCCTTTGAAACCGCGCCAAGGGAAAGCGTGTCCCCCGCGCGCATGGCAATCGCGGCGTACATGGGCACAGGCCCGCCGTTTCTAACCGGTTCGCACAAGCCACCGGTGACGGCCACCACAATACCTTTGGTGAATGTCATCTCCGCGCAAAGCAGCGTCATTTCCAGCACCGCTTCCCCCGGCCTGTTGCCAACAAGCAGATTGGCCATCGTCATGGCATGCTGATCCAGCGCCCCGCCGGGAGCGAAGCCATATTGCTGGAAACCGGGGCGCCCTGCATCCTGAACGGTTGTAAAAAGCCCCGGCGACAGAAGGATGATGCTCATAGCCATCCCTCCTGGGCCAGATGGTATTTGTATACTCCGGCCTCCACCCTTGCCGAAATATCCTGGAACAAGTGTTCATCAATGGGCACAAATTGCAGAAAATCCCCGGCTTCAAACAATATGGGAAACGCCCTTTGAGGGTCATAGGGCTTCACCGGCGTTCTGCCAATCAGCTGCCATCCGCCCGGCGACGCAATGGGATAAATCCCCGTCTGCTCGCCGCCAATGCCCACTGAGCCCGGCGGAATGCGGGTGCGGGGCGTCTTCAGGCGCGGTGTGTGGATGCGTTTATCCAGCCCGCCAAGGTATGCAAAGCCCGGCAGGAAGCCCAGCATATAGATGCGGTATTCCGCTTTGCTGTGGATTTCAATGACTTCTTCCGGCGCCAATCCGGAGTTCTTTGCCACAAAGCCCAGATCCTCGCCATATTCCCCACCGTAACACACAGGAATTTTCCAAACGCGCCTGCCGGATTGTTCGGCCTGACCGGGAGCGCCCATCAGGCGGCGAAGCGCCCCCGTCAGGCGGCGGCAGGATATGATTGAGGGATCGTAGCAAACAAGAAGGGAGCGATAGGTAGGAACCCATTCCAATACGCCGGGAATGGCGGAATGTTTGAGCGCCAGAGCAAGCGAGCGCACCTTGCCGTTTATTTCCCCGCTGATTTCACGGCCAAATTCCACCGTCAGCGCACAATCTCCCACGGGCAGAAAAACGTATCCGTCCATGGCTTCCTCCCTTGAATCACAGTTCCGCGTCGCTGTTTTCCCTTTGATAAAAGCCCAAATCCAGCACTTTGTCGAACCATGTTCTGCAGCTTTGCTCCAGCTTTATGGGATAACTGATGCACTCACGCATCAGTTCCACCAGCAGCACCTGCATCTTCAGATCAAATCCGTCGATGGCAGGGATGAGCCACCCGTTCATATCCACCATGCCGTTGCGCGTGGCGGCCAGAAGCATCTCCCTTTCCATATCGCCGTCGTGCATAACGGTCAAGTCCTTCAAAAGGAATGCCAACGCAGCCATCAGGCCGTAGCAGCCCCAGTCGGACACCGTGGCGGTGATCACATGATCGGCCCTGGTGCGCACGCAGATGCCCCCGCCGCACCCGCAGGCACAGCCGCCTGGCCCGGCGTAGGGGATGTGTTTTTGAATATGCTCCGCCAAAGAGCCCAGGCCCATTTCATTGCCCAGGTCACCGATGGCAATGGTCAAAATGTTTCGCTGATACAGCATATCAAAGAGGACGTCGGATTTATCCTCCAGCGCCGTAACATTTTTACCGACGGCGTTATGGTATACGCCCAGGCTGTTGGCACCGGGGTGCTCAATGCTGATGCCCGCCGCGGGGCCGAAACTCTCCAGCAGCTCTCCCGCCTGGCGCTGTGCCGCCCGCGCGTCCTTTGTAAAACTGATCAATGCCAGCGCGGCGGGATGCGAAAGCGCCTCCTGTATGGTGTCATAGGCGTGCAGCCCTGCCACGGGCGCCATATTCCGGGCAGCCTGAATACACTCCTCCGGGCAAATGAGTACCGGCACCGCCGAAAAGCCACGGGCCAGCGCACGGGCCAGCAAAACAGCACTGACGATGCCATCCGTCTCCGGCTTTTGATGGGTGGGCAGCACAAAGCCTGTGAAGATATACACCAGGCTGCCGGGTATAAGCGCCTGCGTCAAATGAAGCGCGGCATTCATGGTCAGGGGAATTTTGCACTTCTCCCGGGCGCCCTTGTACAAAATGCGGCACACGCCATAGCCCCGGGGATCAAGGTTCATCAAATCATCCAGGCTCTGGCCAACGTTCAGGCGGGTCAGCTGCTGTTGGTTCATTCGCAAGCCCTCAAAAATAGCAATACGATCACGCCGGGGTCGCCATGGCGCTGGTGACAGCGCGGAACCTTGCCATATAGGCATCCTGCAGCGTTTTCAAAAGCTCCGGCGCGCGGCCGCCCACAGGCTTGCCGTCGATGAGGCCAACGGAGCAGCACAACGCCCCTGCGCTGGTATATATGACCTCGTCGGCGCCCATCATCTGCTCAAGGGTAAAGGCTTCCTCCACCACGGGAATATTGTTGTCCTTGGCCAATTGAATCAAATGCATCCTGGTGATGCCGGGCAATATCAAATTGGTCAGCGGCGCGGTGCGGAAAACGCCGTCTTTCAGGATGTGTATATTGCTGTGGGCGCACTCGGTAACCATTCCGTCACGGTGGAATACAGCCTCGTCACACCCGGCCTCCGCCGCGCGCTGGGACGCCATGACGTTGGGCAGAAGATTGAGTGTTTTGATATTGCAGTGGAAAAAGCGCGTATCGGGAACGGTAATGAGCTTGTATTTCTGATAAATGTTCTTCATGGGGTTGGGCCGCACAGTGCCCCACAGGTTCGGCCCAGTCGCCGCGCCGGAAAAAGCGTGGTTGCGGATGCCCGTGCCGCGGGTTACCTGCCAGTAGAGCATGGTCTCGTTGCTGTCCACCTTCTTGACCAAGCCGCAAAGCAGCTCGGACATCTCAGCCTTGCTCATGGGCAGCGGTATTTCAATCATGGCGGCGCTGTTATAAAAGCGGTCCATATGCTCCTTCAGGGCAAAGGGGACATGGTTCACCGCATACGTGGCATCGTACACGCCGTCGCCAAAGTAGCTGACCCGGTCGTTCATGGGCACCATCATATCCTGGATCAGGCCGATTTTCCCATTGTAGTATCCCAGGTTTTCCATGTTTCCGCCTCCATTTCACACGGGGAGGAGCTTTGACCAAAAGCAGCGCCGTTTGCCGCCTTCACAAGTCCCCTTCCGGTTTGTGTTTCGATAGTATCATACAGCGATATGGCGATTTTGTAAATCGGTTTTGCATTTTCCCACATATAATCGGCACATTCCCTGTATCCAGACATGAAATGTGGTGTAACCGAATCAGAAAAATGCGTTTTGACGCAATGCAGCAGCAGCTGAACGGCAGCGGGCCGTCACGCAGCGTGAAGCCTGCCTGTCATCTTATATGCCATAGGCAGTACACTGTTGCATAAAAAACCGGGCTGTGGTCAATCGTACCTCGGCCCGGTTTTTTCAAAGCGGCAGTCTCGTTATGCTTTCCCGAAGGCATCAATTGCCCATAATCAACGTGCAATAGGGCGGCAGTGTCACCGC
>JAEWNM010000344.1 GCA_023392755.1 Bacillota bacterium | reverse complement strand
TGGAATCCCGGCTTATGAAAGAGCGAGTCACCCAGGAATCGCGCCTGGCAAAAGAGCGCGGGGAAATGGCGGAAATGCTCCGCCATTTCATTTCACAATATGAAGAGATGACAAGCAGAACCGAACGCGACTTAAATGTACGCTTAAGCGGCCTGGAATCAAACATGGCCGGCATGAGAGCCGGTATCGAAGCCGCGGCCACGGAGCATGCGGCAAAGCGGGAGGACGGCGCGAGTGAGGCAAAAGCCTCGCTGGACGCTTACGCGCAAAATCTGGAACAGAAGCTCCACGATTTGGAGGGGCGGATTGCCGCCGGCAACAGGGCATTGAAACGCTTAACTGTTCTTGTGGTGCTGGGCCTGGCCGCAATGTCCGCGGGCTTTTTCGCCGTTTTGTATCTTGCGAAATAGGCTGCGAAGAAAACAAGGAGTATGAACGAGCATGATTGATTTTCAAAATGCCAGTTTCCTCAAACTGCGGCAGGTATCCAATGCCGAGTTTCAAGAAATGGTTTCCCCGCTGCTCATCCAAAATGAACAAATCGTAGCGGCATACAAGGGCATCCGGGATGGCGTTGTGTTTACCAATATGCGCCTGGTCGTCATCAATGTCCAGGGCTTAACCGGCAAGAAAAAGGATTTTTCCTCCCTGCCCTACAACAAGATTCAGGCCTTCTCCGTGGAGACGGCGGGCGTGCTTGATCTGGACAGCGAGTTGGAGCTTTGGTTCAGCGGCTTAGGAAAGGTCAAGCTGGAGTTTTCGGGTAGCACAGATATCAAAACCATCGGAAATTTGATCGGTCATTATGTATTCAGATAACACGGAAAATTGCCTATTGCAGCTTCTGCCGGCTGTCCGCCCTCCAATGCGGTTCTCCCTTCCAAGGTGGCAGCGGCAGGTTCTCCCGGTTCCTGCTGACCCTTATCCTATTTAGGCATGGGCGTTCGTGCGCATCCAGAAAAATCAAGACAGTAAAAATCCCGGAAGCCTTGATGCATCAAAGCTTCCGGGATTACTCTTCGCTGGTGGAGCAAAGATTTATTATCCGAACTATTTCACCAGATTTATAGTATTGCGTATTTTAGCATGACTTAATACGGTCAATCAACGTATGGAAGTAATCATGAATTGCGCTCACAATTCTAGCCCATACAGAAAGCAGCATCATCCACCATGATACACATTCCATTCATGCCTTAGCGGCTCCAGAATTGCTTTCACAGCATCGAGCTTTTCACCAGCAAAAGTGACTGTGCCTTCATGACTCACATAAATAACGGATGTGAAATCCTTCGTAACACAGAAATACTCCACACATACATTGCGATGCATATATGTGAAATCAAGATCGTTGATTTCAAGTACGTATTTATCTTTTATCCAATACGCAAGAATGCAATATATGCCATCGCTTACACCATACAATTTTTTGATATCATCCAGTTTGTGCATCATTATGGTTTTATCTATGTATAGTGCATTTTCTTCGTCGAAAGGCAATTCATTAACATTGAGTGGATACCAATAGACCTCGTCATTACGATCATAATAATATTGCGCCTTTACCCTTTCAAGGACACTGTTTACAGAGGCAGTATCGGGAATATGAATGTTGCTCGCAATCATGGTGCTCTCCTTTAGGTATCAGCTTAATTCGCTTCAAGATTCTGAGAGTATTATATCATATTCTTTTTTTCTGCAGCAAATTGAGTAGCATAATAAATAAAAGCCCGGAAACCCTTATGCATCAGGGTTTCCGGGTGGCTCTTCGCTGGTGGAGCATAGGAGACTCGAACTCCTGACCCCAACACTGCCAGTGTTGTGCGCTACCAACTGCGCTAATGCCCCGCGAACGAACACAATCATAACATAAATCAAATAGGTTGTAAAGGGGGAAAATCACAATCCGGGCAAGATTTTGGAGGCGCTATATACCGCGGAAACCCCCGTCGCGCGGCCGCAATTTCCATCAAATCCCCGCAGCAATACGGCCCGTTATTTCCGCGCCCGTCACATATGGCCCGCCGGCGGCAATGTCCCTGGTGCGCGCCCCCACTGAAAGCACCTTTTCCACGGCGGCTTCCACGGCCCGGGCTTCCTCCGCAAGGCCGAAGGAAAGGTCCAGCATCATGGCGGCGGAAAGAATGGTGGCGATGGGGTTGGCAATGCCTTGGCCGGCGATGTCCGGGGCGGAACCGTGAATGGGCTCGTACATGCCCCTTGTCCCCTCCCCCAGGGAGGCGGATGCTAATAAGCCGATAGAGCCGGTCAATTGCGAAGCCTCATCGGAGAGGATATCGCCAAACAGGTTGCTGGTGACGATCACATCAAACTGAGAAGGATTCTGGATAAGCTGCATGGCGGCATTGTCCACCAGCATGTCGGAATAAGCCACATCCGGGTATTCTTCCCTCAAACAATGCATCGTTTCCCGCCAGAGCCTGGAGCTTTCCAGCACATTGGCCTTGTCGATGCTGCAAATCCTGCTCCGCCGTTTCCGGGCGGCTTCAAAGGCCACACGGCCAATGCGCACAACTTCTCCCCGGCTGTAGATTTCCGTGTCGTATGCGTTTTCGCCCATGTCCCCCTGCCCGCGCCCGCGTGGCCCAAAATACATGCCACCGGTGAGCTCCCGCACAATCAGCAGGTCCACGCCCCGTGCCGCGATATCCGCCCGAAGGGGTGATGCGGAGGCCAGCATAGGCATCAGCTTTGCCGGCCGCAGGTTGGCAAACAGATTGAGGCCTTTGCGGATGCCCAGCAGCGCCCGCTCGGGACGAAGATGGCCCGGCAGTGTATCCCACTTGGGGCCGCCTACGGCGCCCAGGAGCACGCTGTCGCTCTGCAGGCATTTCTCCAGCGTTTCCTCCGGCAGCGGCACACCAAACTTGTCGATGGCCGCGCCGCCGGCCAGCACAGTTTCAAAACGGAAGGCATGGCCGAACTTTGCTCCAACCGCCTTCAAAACCGTCACAGCGCTATCCACAATCTCCGGGCCAATGCCGTCGCCCGGCACCAGTACAATATTGTACGTCACGCGATTTCCCCTCCCGCCATGGCGTTCATCAGCCCGCCCGCTCCGATAATCTTCTGTAAAAACGCAGGGAAGGGCGGGAAAGCGTATTTTTCGCCGGTAGTGCCATTGAGTATGGTCCCGGCGGCCAAATCAACCTCCAGCGCATCGCCATCATGAAAAACCCCGTCACAGACGATGATGGGCAGGCCGATGTTAATGGCGTTGCGGTAGAAGATACGGGCAAAGCTTTTGGCGATCACGCAGGAGATGCCCGCCGTTTTAATGGCAAGCGGCGCATGCTCCCGGGAGGAGCCGCAGCCAAAGTTGCGCCCCGCCACAATCATATCGCCCGGCTTCACCTTTTTCAAAAAATCCGGGTCGATGTCCTCCATGCAGTGTGCGGCCAGCTCCCTGGGGCTGGATGTGTTCAAATACCGGGCGGGGATGATGACATCGGTATCTACGTTATCGCCGTAGCAGTGCGCGTTTCCGTTTAACAGCATTATATTGCTCCTTTCTACTGGTGGAAAAGGGGGGGTTCAAAACGCCCCCTTCACGGCAATCATCACGCCAACGCCTCCGGCGACGTAAGCCTTCCCGTCACCGCCGATGCCGCCGCAACCGCCGGGCTGGCCAGGTATACCTCGCTTTGCGGGTCGCCCATGCGGCCCACAAAGTTGCGGTTGGTGGTGGCCACACAGCGTTCTCCCTTGGCCAATATGCCCATATGCCCGCCCAGGCACGGGCCGCAGGTTGGCGTAGATACGGCGCAGCCTGCGTTTATGAAAATCTCAAAGAGCCCTTCCTTCATGGCGTCCAGCCATATTTTCTGGGTGGCGGGGATGATCAAAGCCCGTACGCCTTTTGCCACCTTGCGGCCTTTCAGTATTTCCGCCGCCTCCCGCAAGTCAGACAGACGCCCATTGGTGCAGGAGCCCACTACCACCTGATGGATGGGCACCTCGCCAATCTCGTCAAATGTTTTGCCGTTTTCCGGCAGGTGCGGGAAGGCAACAACCGATTTCAACTGTGAAAGATCAATGTGAACCGTCCGCGCGTATACGGCGTCCGGATCGGCATCATAAATCTTCGGTTCCTTCGCCCCATGCTCTTTTAAATAAGAAAGCGTCACATCATCCACCGGGAAGATGCCGTTCTTTGCCCCGGCCTCGATGGCCATGTTGCATATGCAAAGCCTGTCATCTATCGAAAGAGTGGCAACGCCCTCCCCCGAAAACTCCAGCGATTCGTACAGCGCCCCGTCCACGCCGATTTCATGGATCAGGTGCAAAATCACATCCTTGCCGGAGACATATTTGCATAGCTTGCCCGTAAGCACCACCTTGATCGCGGCGGGCACCCGCAGCCAAACCTTGCCGTACGCCATGGCCGCCGCCATATCGGTAGAGCCCACGCCAGAGGAGAAAGCCCCCAGTGCGCCGTAGGTGCAGGTGTGGCTATCAGCGCCGATCACCAAATCTCCTGCAGTAACCATGCCCCTTTCCGGCAGCAGCGCGTGCTCCACGCCCATTTCGCCCACATCAAAGAAGTTGCTTATAGATTTTTCGCCCGCAAATTCCCGCACCTTCTTGGTCTGCTCCGCCGCCTTGATATCCTTGTTGGGGGTAAAGTGGTCCATCACCAATGCAATCTTTTCGCAGTCAAACACGCAGTCGCAGCCGGCCTTTTGAAACTCGTTGATGGCCACGGGGGCGGTGATGTCGTTGCCCAGTACCAAATCGGTATCGGCCAGTATCATATCCCCCGGCTGCAAATCCTTTTTCCCGCAGTGGGCGGCCAGTATCTTTTGGGTCATGGTCATGGACATAACGCGGCAGCCTCCTTCTTGTGCAGAATGTATTCAATGGAATCCGACAGCGCCTGCCAGCTGGCGGCAATGATGTCGGTGGATACGCCCACGGTGGTCCAGGTGCTTTCTCCGTCGCTGGATTCGATGAGAACCCGCACGCGGGAGGCGGTGGCCGCCCGGCCGGTGAGCACACGGACCTTGTAATCGATCAAGCGGACCTTGCTAAGCTCCGGATAAAACACCGACAGCGCCTTGCGCAGCGCCGTATCCAGGGCGTGCACGGGGCCGTTTCCCATGGCCGCGGTGGTTTCCTGCTGCCCATCCACCGCGATGGAAAGCATGGCGGATGCGCTCTTGTCCCCGTCGGGGGAAGGATATTCGCCGCTGATGCGGTACATGCCCAGGGCAAAGTGGGGCACGAAGCGCGCAAGGGTTTTGGTGATCATCAATTCAAAGCTGGCGTCAGCCGCCTCAAACTGAAAGCCTTCATGCTCCAGTTCCTTGACCTTGGCCACAATCTCTGCCACCTCTGGCGAATCCTTGCCAAGGGTTGGCGCAACGGTGGAAAGCTTGGCCAGCACCGTGGTGCGGCCGGAAACCTCACTCATGAGGAAGCGCCGCTCGTTGCCCACCGCCTCCGGGGCAATATGCTCAAAGGAGCGGCTGAGCTTGCTCACCCCGTCGATATGCATGCCGCCCTTGTGGGCGAAGGCGCTGGCCCCCACATAGGGCTTGCCGGAATACAGCGACATATTGCACAATTCAGAAATGCGGATGGCGGTATGCCGCAAGTTCGGCAGGTCACCCTTGCACTCCATACCCATCTTGAGTTTAAGGCCCGGGATGATGGAACTCAGGTCCGCATTGCCGCAGCGCTCCCCAATACCGGTGAAGGTGCCCTGCACTTGCACGGCGCCGGCCTTCACGGCCAGCAGCGTGGAAGCCACCGCGCAGCCGGAATCGTTGTGGCAATGGATGCCCACCCGCATGCCGGGGAATGCCGCGCACACCTTTTCCACCACTACCCGGATTTCATCCGGCAGCATGCCGCCGTTGGTATCGCACAGGCAAAGCACATCGGCCCCGGCGCCTGCGGCGGCGGAAAGCACCTGCATGGCATAGTCCGCGTTATTTTTATACCCGTCAAAAAAGTGCTCCGCGTCAAAGATCACTTCCTTGCCGCTGTCCTTGAAAAACCGTATTGTATCGCAAACCAGGCGCAAGTTTTCCTCAAGGGTGGTGTTCAGCACATGCAGAACATGCAGGTCCCATGACTTGCCAAAGATAGCCACGGAGGGCGTTTGCGCGCTTAAAAGCGAAAGCACGTTTTTGTCCTCTTCCGGCTTTGTTCCCTTCCGGCAGGTAGCGCCAAAGGCGCACAGGCGAGCGCATTTCAAAGACAGCTCCTTCACCCGCTGGAAGAACTCAATGTCCTTGGGGTTGGAGCCGGGGTTACCCGCCTCGATATAGTCCACCCCGAATTCATCCAGGGCTTTGACGATGCTCAGTTTATCGGTAACGGAGAAGGAGATGCCCTCCCCCTGGGCACCGTCGCGGAGCGTGCTGTCGAAGATTTCGAGTTTCGTCATGTGTCACCTCTTGATACAGCAATGGAGGAATGTTTCGCACCTGCAGGTGCGGTCAAAGGGCTTTCCGGTCGCCCTTTGAAGGAGGGTCCAGGGAGGCAGCGCCTCCCTGGCG
>JAEWNM010000338.1 GCA_023392755.1 Bacillota bacterium | reverse complement strand
CGTGGCCGCCGCCATTGTCGGCCTTTTGCTGGTGATGGCCGTGATGCTGGTGCGCTATCGCCTGTGCGGCGCGGTGGCTTCCTGGGCGCTTTGCATCTACATGATACTGCTGTTCTTCTTTATCGCCGTCGTCCCCGGCATCCAGCTCACGCTACCCGGCATCGCCGGCATCGTGCTGGGCATCGGCATGGCGGTGGACGCCAACGTCATCATCTTTGAGCGTTTTGGCGAGGAAATCCGCCGCGGCCGCCCGGTGAAGGGCGCTGTGAAGATGGGCTTCAAAAACGCCATGTCCGCCATTATCGACGGCAACGTTACAACGCTGATCGCTGCCGTGGTACTGCTGGCTTTCGGCACGGGCTCCATCCAGGGCTTTGCCAAGACGCTGTTTTTGAGCGTTGCCACCAGCATGCTAAGCGCGGTGATCGTGACCAGGTCGCTTTTGACCAATATGGCGAGCCTGGTTGGAAACAAGCCCGCGCTGTTCACCCGGGCAAAGACCCCTGTAAAGGAGGCGCAATAAATGAAAGCAAATATGAAAGGCAGCGCCAAGACTTGCATCATGATTTCCGCAGGCATCATGGTGCTGGCCCTGGTCCTTTCCCTGGCGGGCTTTGGCGTCAACTACGGCATTGATTTTGCCGGCGGTCTGGCCATCAAGTATCAAATGAACGAGGCCTTTGAGCAGGCGGATGTGGAAGCCGCCCTGCGCGGCCAGGGCATTGCGGAATTCCAGATTTCCAAGGCGGGAAAAGAGCAGACCGAGCTGCAAATACGCATCAAGGAAATCAGCGACGAAGGCGTGCAGACGCTGCGTGACGGGCTGGAAAAGGAACTGACCGCCAAGTACCCCAAGATGGACGCCGTGAACGCCGAGGCGGGCTATGTTGGCCCCGTGGCCGGGCGGACGCTTTTGCAGAACGCGTTTTTCAGCGTGCTGCTGGCCTCCCTGCTGATGCTGGGCTATATTGCCATCCGGTTTGACTTCAACTCCGGCGTGGCGGCCATCGTGGGCCTTGTCCACGACGTGCTGATCATGCTTTCTTTCATGGTGCTGTTCCGATCCTTCATTCAAATGAACAGCTCCTTCATCGCCGCCATGCTCACCATCGTGGGCTACTCCATCAACAACACCATTGTCATTTTCGACCGCATACGGGAAAACGCGAAGGCGGCGAATTTTAATGCGGTCAGCCGTTCCGAGCTGGTGACGGCCTCCGTGAAGCAGTCCCTGGGCCGCACCATCAATACGTCCATCACTACGCTCATCACCATCGTGGCACTGTACATTATGGGGGTGAACGCCATTCGGGAGTTTGCGCTGCCCATCATCATCGGCCTGCTTTCCGGCCTGTACAGCGCAAACCTCATCAACGGCTACATATGGGCGGCGCTGGAAACCCTGCGGCCCCATAAAAAAGCAAGGGCCAGGAAGGCCTGATCAATCCGTTTGTGCAGGGAGCGTTCTTCCGGCCTGCCCGGGGGAACGCTCTTGCACATCCATTTATGTTTCGGGAGGAAAATATGCTGCGCTTTGTTAGAAGAACCGCGCCGGGGAATGGAACGCTGGAAGGGCTGCCTGAATGGCTGGCGGCGCTCCTTGTGCAGCGCGGCGTGGATACCAGGGAGAAGGCGCAGCGGTTTTTGCACCCTTCCATGGACCAAATGCACGACCCTTTTCTGATGCAGGGGATGGAGGATGCCGTTGCGCTTATACGCAAAGCCGCTGCCGATAGGGCCTCCGTCGTTGTATACGGCGATTATGATGTGGACGGGGTTTGCGCCGCGTCCATGCTGCGTGCGATGCTGCGGGATATGGGCGCGGCGGCGGATTACTACATTCCCAGCCGCCATGAGGAAGGGTATGGCCTGAACGAACAGGCGATTAGGGCGCTCGCCAAGGATTACAGCCTGCTTGTGACGGTGGACTGCGGCATTACCGGCACGGAGGAGGTAAAGCTGGCCAGGGAGCTTGGCATGCAGGTGATTGTTACCGACCATCATCAACTGGGGCCGGAGCTGCCGCCCGCGGACGCGGTGCTCAACCCGCTGATGGGGGAATACCCCTTCCGCCGCCTGTGCGGCGCGGGCGTGGTACTGAAGCTGATTCATGCGCTGGGCGGCATTTTGGCGGCGGCGGAATATCTTGACCTGGCCGCCCTGGCCACCATTGCCGATCTGGTTCCCATGACGGAGGAAAACCGGGTTATCGCCGCCCTGGGGCTTGAAAGGCTGTCGGATACGAAGCGGCCGGGGCTTGCCGCGCTGATGGAGGCGGCCGGCATGGACGGGAAAACCGTCAGGGCCGGGCAGGTCGCCTTTCAGCTGGCGCCCCGCATAAACGCCGGCGGGCGGCTGAAAAGCGCGTCCCTTGGCGCGGAGCTTATTTTGACTTCGGACGCGGCCCAGGCCCGTCAGCTGGCGCAGACGCTGAATGAAGAAAACGCGCGGCGTCAAAAGCTGGAGGCGGAAATCTTCGGGCAGGCGCTTTTGCAGGTGGAGGCGGAGACCGATTTTGTGAGTGACCGCGTATTGATAGCCGTGGGGGAGGGCTGGAACAGCGGCGTTATCGGCCTGGCGGCCAGCCGGCTGACCGAGCGATTCCACTACCCGTCCATTGTCCTGTCCCAAACGGGGGAGGAGTGCGTGGGCAGCGCAAGGTCGATACCCGGCGTGAACATACACGAAATGCTGTCCTGCTGCCGCGACCTGTTTTCGCGGTTTGGCGGCCATGAACAGGCGGCGGGCCTTACCATGCCCGCGCGCCATGTGAAGGAAATGAGGCGGCGGCTGAGCGAAGCCATATGCCAAAGGTGCGACCCGGAGGCCTATGTTCCCGCGAGGGAGTACGACCTTGAGCTTTCCCTCCATGAGGTGACCGGGGAAATGGCGCAAACGCTTCAGGTGCTGCAGCCAACGGGCTTATGCAACCCGGAGCCGGTATTCCTCCTTAAGGACGCGCAGGTGCAGGATATGCGCCCCGTGGGCCGGGAGGGGGCGCATTTGAAGTGCAGCCTGTACAAGGAGGGGGCCATGCGGCCCGCCATCGCATTTCAAATGGGGAAAATGGCCGCAGCCATGCCCGGCCGGGTGGACGCGCTGTTTTCGCCGGAGCTGAACGAGTGGAACGGCAGCGTATCCGTGCAGTGCAATATCAAAGCCATCCGCCCTGGCGCCATGGCACAGATTCCCGGTGGCGAGGAACAGGCGCAAACGGCCCTTTTGCAGGAAATCCGGGAGCTGGCGCCGAATATGCTTAAGGTTCACCCTGCCCATGCCAGAGCGGATGATGCTTTGCTTCAAAGCGCGCTCAGTGGTGCCCAGGGCACGGTGATCCTGGCCCGCGCACTGAAAACGGCCCGGCGCATAAGCCTTACGTATGGAGAAAAGCTTGCGGCGGCGGACGGCGCCATGGACAGGCGGGGCTTTCACACGCTGCTGTATCCGGCCAGGCTGTCGAAGCTTACAGACATGTGGCGGACCGTGGTGCTGGCGGATGGCGAGCTGCTGCCGGGGGAAGCATCCCTCATACAGGAACGCTGTCCCCGTGCCAGGGTGCTGGTATTTGACCGAAGCCGTGAGCTTGCGGATTTTTTGAAACCTCTGGCGCTTGGCGACGAAGCGCTGCGCTTATTGTACAGGGCCGCGAAAAGCATTCCCGGCGCGACGATCGCCGGGCTGGCGGAGACGGCCGGCATGACCGCGGCCCAGGCAAAGGCCGGGCTGTACATACTGTCGGAACTGGATTTGCTGTCCTTCGCGGAGGAGCCCTTCTCATTGACCATGCACCCCCCCGTGAAGCGAAGCCTTGAGGACAGCCTGCTGCTTCGGGCGCTTAAGGCGGCAGCCGTATAAAGTGAAAGGAGGGCCGGACATGTACGCCTACATCAGCCGTGAATGTATGCCGTTGGACCAGATATTGGCGCGGGTTCAAAAATACCATCCGGGAGACAGCTATCTCCTGGTAAAAAAAGCATACGAGTATGCGGAGAATGCCCATGCCGGCCAGCTTCGAAAGAGTGGGGAGCCTTATTTTACCCATCCCGCTTTCGTGGCCAGCATACTGACGGAGCTTTCGATGGACGCCCCCACCATTGCGGCGGGGCTTTTGCACGATACGGTTGAGGATTGCCAAAGCGTATGCCTGCCCAATGTGCTGCAGGAGTTTGGCGAGGAAGTGGCCCGGCTGGTGGACGGCGTTACAAAGCTGTCCAAGCTGGATTTTGCCGACCGTGAGGAGCAGCAGGCCGAAAGCCTGCGCAAGATGATCCTGGCCATGTCCAAGGATATCCGCGTAGTTCTGATCAAGCTGGCGGACAGGCTGCACAACATGCGCACACTGCGCCACCAGCCGGAAAACCGGCAGGTAGCCATCGCCAGGGAAACGCTGGACATTTACGCGCCGCTGGCTCACCG
>JAEWNM010000365.1 GCA_023392755.1 Bacillota bacterium | reverse complement strand
CCGTGATATCCCGGGCCTCCACGTTGCCGATAAAGTGATAGGCCGCCTTTTCCATTACAGGATAAGTGGCCTTCACCAGCGCGTTGCCCTTTTCCGCCTCCGCGCCGATGTTTATCAGCCCCACCCTGGGATCGTCTATTCCCATTACCTGATGCATGTAGATGGAACCCATCAAGCCAAACTGGTTAAGCCATTCCGGCTGGCAGTCCACATTTGCGCCGCAGTCGATGAGCAGGAAATAGCCCTTGCCGTTGGGCATCAGCGGCGCAAGAGCCGGCCTTTCAATGCCGGGGATACGCCCCAAGCGGAACATGCCGCCCGCGAGCACCGCGCCGGTGGAACCCGCTGAAACAAAACCGTCCGCCTCATTATCCCTCACAGCCAGCATGCCCATTACGATGCCGGAGCCTTTTTTTTGGCGGATGGCCATGACAGGCGCATCATGGTTGGAGATAACCTCCGGCGTTTCAACAATCTTTACACGGCTTGCAACCTGGCTGAGCTTATCCAGATACGGGGCCATGGCTTCCTTGACCCCGGCCAGCGTCACATGAAGGTCCGGCATGGCGCGCAGCGCCTCCGCCGTGCCCTCCACCGCCGCTTTGGGGGCAAAATCGCCGCCCATGGCATCCACAAAAATACGCATGCGCCCTCGCCCTGCTTTCATTTGGCCATAATGGAACAGGATGATTGTAGCACACAAGCCTGTCCAATTGCAAGATTAACGGCGATAGGCCGACCGCCGGCCCCAATAGCCCGGAAGGCGGCGGCGGGCCGGCTTGCGGGGCGCTGCCGGACGGCGGCGGTTAAACAAGGCGCCAAGGGGATACGCCTCCTGTATGCAGGAAGCCATGGATGATTCCCCAGGCAGCTTGAGCCAAATGCGTTTGGGGGGTGACCCGCTTTGCCAGATGGCGGGATGCAGCGCGGCGACGCCGCGAAGCGCAATATACTGATACGCCGAATGGCTCTTTCCCGGGCTGTTTTTAAGCACATGGGGCCAGTAGAGCATCTCGCCAATGGCACGGGTGAACTCCGCCGGGCCTATCTCCTGCATGGCTGCCTCAAACCCCGCCTGCAGCCTGTCAACAAGCACCTGGTCCAGGTCATGGCCGGTCAGCGACCTGTACGCCTTTTCCACCCTGCGGCGAACGGATAGCAAAAGACTCTCCTGGCTTTTGCCGGCGGCGGCCATGACCTGCTTGATAGGCAGAATGCGGAAGCGCATCAGGTTCAGCGCGCTAAGCATATCCTTCATCGGCATCCCGGCCAGCGTCTGCAGATAGGCCATGCCGTATTCGATGAGCGCGGGCATATCCGTCATGGGCCGTGTCAGCCGTATCACCGCATCGCGGGCATTTTGCGCCTGGGGTGTTTCCCGCCAGCCGTAAGCGGCGCGGCGAAGCGCATCCCCGGCGGGGTAATAAAGGCACACGCCCAAATGCATCTGCGCCCCGGCCCGCGGCACGTAATCGTCGCTGTTGAGCACATGGTACAAAGGGTAAGCCGGCGGGTCGGAAAGGGCGGTTCCCATCATCACCGTGGGGGAGGCAAACCCGTAGCCCACGATATTTTCCGGCAAAACACCGCTTTCCTGTATCATCAGGTGGGTAAGCACCTGCATGACGGCAGCCCCCTGGCTGTGGCCGGCGAGCCATAGCATGAAACGGCTGTCATGCTGCCTGGCCTCCCTGAGAATATGGGCCAGCGTCAATTTTTCCAAGCCCAGCGCCCGGGCCGTTTCGGGAAACGCAATGCGTTCCGCGTTGCCGTCGAACTGCCGCGCCAATTGCAAAAAGCCCTGATGCATGCCGTTTTCACCGGCGAAGCGGAAATTGGAAAACCAGTCGTAAAAGCGGCTGCCCGTGCTGCGGAAACCTATGGCAACCACATAGCGGCCATCCTGGGCCGCCTTGATCATCATCACCGCCTTGCCCGTGTCGCTCTGCTCCCGCTGGCGGATGGCCGAAAATACCTGCCGCACCGGGTTCAGCTGCCGCAAACTGGCCCTGGCCCTGTATACGGCCCATTTATTGTACAAAAACTGCCGCGCATCCCCCGCCTGGGCCGGAGATGCGCCTCCCAGCAGCTTGTTATCCACCTGAAAATTGAAATCGGTCCAGCCCGCCCGCATCCAATCGCCGATGCGCAAATCCTGGGCGGCAGCGGAAAGCTCCAGGGACAGGCGCATCAGTTCCTGGGAAAACGGAGGCCGAAGCCGGCCCCAGGGGTCCTGCTCCCAGGGCAGAAAAAAAGACGCGGTACGGCTTAAATCCGCATAGGTAAGCCGCCCCCGGACGGGGGCGCTCAGCCGGAGGACTGTTTTATCCAGTGCCATGCGCCGCCTTCTTTCCTGCATGAAAAACCATTGCGCTTATCATACCACGCAATGGTTGTGCAGACAATATGGAAGGAACCGCGCTTTGGGGCGTTCTTGGGTGTGAAGTGCGCAGCGCCATTTTTCTTTTCTGAACAAGGCTTCCCCCGCGCGTCTCCCCTGCGTTACTTTTTCTCCGCGTCCCGCTGCCTAAGCTCCGTGCGGCGGATTTTGCCGCTGATGGTTTTGGGCAGGGAATCGACAAACTCAATGATGCGCGGATACTTGTAGGGAGCGGTGATCTTCTTCACATGCTCCGCAAGCTCATGCTTCAACGCCTCCGATGGGTTATAGCCCGGTTTCAACACAATGGTAGCTTTGACCACCTGGCCGCGAAGCTCGTCGGGCGCCGCGGTGATGGCGGTTTCCAGCACGGCGGGATGCTCCAGCAAAGCGCTTTCCACCTCAAAGGGCCCGATGCGGTACCCGGAGGATTTGATGACATCATCCGCCCGGCCCACATACCAATAGTAGCCCCACTCATCGCGCCAGGCCACGTCCCCGGTGTGGTAGACGTCGTTGTTCCAGACGGAGGAGGTAAGCTTTTCATCCATATAGTAGCCGTGAAACATGCCCATGGGCACGCCGTGATGGGTACGCACCACGATTTCGCCGCTGACGCCGGGCGGGCAGGAGCTGCCCTCCTCGTCGATGAGGTCCACATCAAAAAGCGGCGAGGGCTTGCCCATGGAGCCGGGACAAACCTTCATCCACGGAAAAGTGGCCAGCGTCACCGTAAGCTCCGTCTGGCCAAAGGCCTCCCGCAGTTCCACGCCGGTGCGCTTTAAAAATTCCGCCGCCATGTCGGGATTCAAGGGTTCACCGGCCACCGAGCAGTGGCGCATGCGGCTGAGGTCATAGTTGCCGAAATCCTCCTGAAGCATGTAGCGGTACATAGTAGGCGGCGCGCAGAAGGAAGTGATATGATGGTCCTGAATCAACTGAAGAAGCTCCCTGGCAACGAATTTATCCATATCATAGGCAAATACCGCGCAGCCGCCCAGCCATTGGCCGTACAGCTTGCCCCATACAGACTTGGCCCAGCCGGTTTCCGAAACGGTAAGGTGAAGCCCGCCCGGCTGTACCTGCTGCCAGTAAACGGCCGTAATGATGTGCCCCAGAGGATAGTAATGGTCATGCAGCACCATTTTGGGCATACCGGTAGTGCCGCTGGTGAAGTATAGAAGCATGGGGTCTTCGTTGCTGGCATACGCTTCCCCTTCAGGCTTTTCAAAAGCGGCGGAGGCCCTTTTCATCCCCTCGCGGTAGGAAAGCCAGCCGTCGCGCACGCCACGGACGGCGACCAGGTTTTTAAGCGTCGGGCAGTGCGGCCTTGCCGCCTCCACCGACTCCATGATGGTGCTGTGATGGTCGGTGCAGACAACGGTGGTGACCTTGGCGGCGTTGCAGCGGTAGACAACATCCTTTTGGGTCAACAGGTGGGTGGCCGGCACGCCTACGGCGCCCAGCTTGTGCAGCGCCATCAAAATAGGCCAGAACTCGTAGTGGCGCTTTAACACCAGCATCACCGCGTCGCCTTTTTTTACGCCCAGGGAAGCAAAGTAATTGGCGGCCTTGTCACTTAAAAGCTTCATATCGGCAAAGGTGAAGCGGCGCACCTCCCCTTCCGGGCTGACCCAGAGCAGGGCAAGGCTCTGCGGCGCAGACGCGGCCAGAACATCTACCACATCGTAGGCAAAGTTAAAGGATTCCGGCCGATGAAGCCTGAAGTTTTTGTTGAAATCCTCATAGGAAAGAAAGTCTCCCTGCACGGTGACATATTGTTTATACAGCGGCTGCATACGTCTCCTCCTTTACCTTGCTGCCTCGGGTTCCTTGACGACCACGGCGATGAATTTGCAGTCCCCGTCCACGGCATACATGGCATGGGGAAGGGAGCTATCATAGTAAATCGAATCGCCGGGCATCAAAATCAGCTCGTTGCCGCCAAGCACAAGGCGCAGGACGCCCTCCAGCACATAGTCGAACTCCTGCCCTTCATGGCTGTGGGCCTGCTTCACCGTGCCGGGCTCATCCTTTTCCACGGTGACCGTAAACGGCTCCGCCAGCTTGTGGGCAAAATTGTAGGCCAGGTGCTGATAATGGTACTGCTTACGCCTGTCAAAGGCCAGCCCCTTGCCGCGGCGGGTGAGTACGTATCCTTTGAGCTTGGGGCTTTCCCCCGTAAGCAGGTCAGAGATGTCCACCTGCAGGACTTCCGCAATATTGAACAGGTGGGAGAAGGAAAAATCTTTCGTCCCTAATTCGTATGCCTGGTACTCCTCCAGGGAAATGCCGGCCCGCTCCGCCACTTGATCCGCCGTGAGGGATACGATTTCCCTCAGGTCCCGAATTCGCATGGCAATCAGCTCAATCTGATTCATGGGAAAGCCTCCTTTTGATGGATGGATACAAAAAAGCCCCGCATTCCTTATCATGCAGGGCTTGTATGCCGAATGACTCCACTTTCGGGGGAACGGTGCACCCTTCCCCTATGCTTCGGCTCCAACAAGCCCTAGCCTATCACGCGGCGCCGTCCGGACCTAATGGGG
>JAEWNM010000359.1 GCA_023392755.1 Bacillota bacterium | reverse complement strand
CCTTAAGACACCGGTCATATGCGGCGGATTGACTTTCGACACCCTCTCGGGCAATAAGGCAAATGCAATTTGTTTGCATTTACGTATTATATGAAAAGGATTGCTATAAGTCAATCTTTCTATACCGGCGTCCTCATTTGTTGCATACATTTCATCCTTTGGCCGGTGGGCAGGGCAAAATACTTGCACTATCATAAATACATAGGAGCCGGCCCGATGGGACCGGCTCCTATGCTGACGGCATCTATTCCATGACGCTCAACAGATTATTGCAGCGCTTTCACCAATGCCGCCAGATTCATGCGCATAGCAGAAAAGTAATCGCCGCCGGCGGCAATCTGTTCATCGGTGAGGCCTTCCACGGGGCTCAGCACATCAGTGACCGCGCCTGTGGCGCTTGCGATGGTTTGCGCCACCTTTGGGCTTACCAGCTCTTCAAAAAAGATGGTAGTCACCTTGTGTTCCTTTACAAAATCGATGATTTCAGCCATCCTGGCCGGGTCCGGTTCAGAGTCGGGGGCAAGGCCTTCAATGCTTACCTGGGTTAGACCGTAGGCGGCGCACAGATAGCCGAATGCCTGATGGGATACCACGATCTCCTTGTTGGCAATAGCCCCC
Source organism: Bacillota bacterium (assembly GCA_023392755.1). Classification (GTDB taxonomy): domain Bacteria; phylum Bacillota; class Clostridia; order Christensenellales; family Aristaeellaceae; genus JAEWAH01. The sequence goes on along the minus strand of JAEWNM010000359.1, from coordinate 16,744 downwards.
AAGGCTTGCCTGAACTCCGCATCCAGCGCATCAAATTCTGCGGCATATTTGGTATAGTTCCCCTCGTAATAGGCAGCATTGGCGGGATCGGCCTCCACCAAAGCGTTCTTGATGGCTTCCATCTGTGCCTTGGCGTTTAGGGGGCCAAGCCAGACATGGGGGTCGAAGGCATGCTCCTCTTCCTCCTCATGCTCTGCCTCGCCTTCTTCATGTTCTTCATCCTCATGGTGGTGATGATGGCCTTCCAGCAGGGCCTGGCCTTCCGAAGCATTGGTTACCACAAGTTCCTTATTGGAAAGGGTCTCAACAACCTTGTCTACCCAATGCTCCATACCCGCGCCATTGTATACGAAGATGTCGGCCTTCTCAAGGCCAATGATGTCGGATGCTGCAGGCTCCCAGTGGTGGGGCTCCATCCCAACCGGAACCATGTTCACCACGGTGACCTTGTCGCCGCCTACCTTTGATGCAAAATCATACATCGGGTAAAAGCTGGCGTACACTGAAAGCTTTTTTTCTTCTGCCGTGGCCGGCAGCGCCAAAACCATGGCCATTGCCAATGCCAGAACCATCAGTAGGCTAACCATTCTTTTCATGTTGTTCCTCCCCGTGTGGTCATTTTTGTTTTGCCCGCCGTTTAGCCTGCGCCGTGCAGAGCACTTTACAGACATCCTTGGGTCACGTCACCAAATGCAAACGGTTTGCATTTGCATTAATTATAGAAGCACGCACTGCAATTGTCAATACATTTCTCATCACAATCCCCGTCAGCAATAAAAAAACACGCCCCGGCTAGCCGTGACGTGTTTTTCTTGCTTACCTTCCGCCTCATCATGCGGCGGTCCGGTTAAAAGGCTTTACTTTACTTCTACGCCCTTGACAAACCAGTCGATAGAACCGGCAATATAAGAACGCTCCAGCTTCTGGCCCTCTTCAACGCGCAGAGTGCCTTCGTTATCATAGATGGGGCCTTCGAACACATCAAATTCGCGGGCCATGATCTTGGCGCGTGCAGCTTCGATGGCTTCAGCGGTGCCTTCCGCAACGTTTTTGGTAAGCGGCGCGATGTCCACCAGACCGTCGGCCATATCCATGAAGATGTTTTCTGGCTTCCAGGTGCCATCGATCACCTTCTGCACTTCGAATGTTACCACGGCACCCCAGTTCCAGACGGGGGCGGTCAGAACGGCATCAGGCGCTTCCACGCTCATGTCGGCGTTGTAGCCTACGCCCCACACACCGCGTTCCTGGGCGGCCACTTGCGGCATGGTGGTGTCGCAATGCTGGGCGATGACGTCGCAGCCAAGGTCCAAAAGAGCCTCCGCGGTCTGGCGCTCCAGGGTGGGATCATACCAGGTGTTCATGAACTTGATGTATACCACGGCATCGGGATTCACGCTCTGCACGCCCAAGGCGAAAGCGTCGCAGCCGCCGATAACCTCAGCAAAAGGATAAGCACCCACAAAGCCGATCTTGTTCGTCTTGGTCTTGAGACCCGCGGCAATGCCGGTGAGGTAACGGGCCTGGTAGATGGCGCCGAAATAATTGTTGAAATTCGTATCGTTGGACTTGTAGCCGGAGGCATGAGAGAAGATTACGTTGGGGTATTCAATCGCCATCTCCTCAAAGAAGTCCATATAGCCGAAGCTGTTGCCAAAGATGATCTGGCAGCCGGCGTCCACAAGCTCGCGGATGGCGGTTTCGCAGGCGCTGTCTTCCGCCACGTTCGTCTTGATGATCACTTGTTCATCGGTAAGGCCCAGGGCTTCCTTCATATCCAGGGTGCCTTGGTGATGGGCGTAGGTGTAGCCTTTGTCCACCACGTCGCCAATGTAGATGAAGCCGACCTTCAGGTCTTCTTTGGCTACGGGCGCGAATTCCGCGACGCCCGGCAGAGCCACTGCCAGCATGAGCAACAGGGACAGGGCGGCCGCCAAAACCTTCTTCAACATAGTTTCTCCTCCGTTTTCTTGCAATTGCGCTTGTTCTATTCCTTCATCAGCCGCCGCTGCGCACAAGAATTTTGCCATCCTGTATCGCATCGACGATTGCTAAAGACGTTACCTTAATCCCCAGATCCCGCAGGCGCTTTCCCCCGGGCTGAAAACCCTTTTCAATGCAAACTCCCACGCCTGTCAAAACGCACCCAGCCTGGTGCAGAATATCCCTCAGCCCGTCGACAGCTTCGCCGTTGGCCAGAAAATCGTCGATGATCAGCACCCGCTGCCTGGGCTTCAAATACTCCCTGCTTACCCGGATCACGCACTCCTTGCGGTGGGTAAAGGAGTAAACCCGGCTTACATACACATCCTTGCCAACATTGGTGGTCTCGCCCTTTTTGGCAAACACCACAGGGATATTCCCAAAGGCCTGGGCTGTTGTCACCGCCGCCGCAATCCCGCTGGCCTCAATGGTCAGTATCAGGTCCACCGGTTCAGAACAAAAAGCTTCGTAAAACGCTTGTCCCATCCGCGTCAGCAATCCAACATCGAGTCGGTGGTTCAAAAACATATCCACCTTTACAATCTCGCTGCCAATGCCGCGCCCCCATGTCTCAATGGCCCGTTTGAGTTCCTCCATCAAAAGCGCCTTTGCCTCCTGCCGGAAAACACGAACAAACCGGTTCCAAATTTAGGATAAACCCAGCCGTGTCCCCATTAATCCGAACATTTATCGGGAAGATATGCGTATTGTACACCAAATTCCCGAACGATGCAAGAAGGAAATTATCGCTTTTCAGGGCATCCTGTTCGCACAGGCATGTATGGGGGACATGAGAACAGGCTGTCAAACGGTAACAATCTGTAAAATTTTTGTAACATGAGAACTTTCCCAATGATTTTTAGTCTAATATGATGTAGAATAATCTCATCTTGTTACAAATTTGTCGGGGAAGGGGGGGGCGCCATGGCTTGCGGTCGGAAGCTGCGGGTTCTGTGGTATTTGCCGGCGCTGCTGTTCCTTCTCTCCTCCTGCATGGTTCTGCCCGCCCGGGAGGCCGGGGCTGCCGCGACCATTGACCGCGCCGCGGTTGTAAGGCGGGCGCTGTATGTGGCCTGCGATTTTTTCCTTTCTCAGGAGGATACGTGGCCTTCCTCCGGCAACAACATCAAGGCGGTAGCCCAGGCGCTCTCGGGAGGAAATATGGCGTTTTCTAAGCAGGATACGCAGAATAATACCATTTCCTCCGCCACCGGGTTAAAACAGGCCATTCTTGACGCGTTCGCCGAGGCGGACGATAACGACGTTTCCTATTTTTACATCAGCACCCATGGCATTTACGATCCGTCACAGCCCAATCTGGAAGCAGGGTTGCTGCTGTCCGACGGCGTTATGGAAGAGGTTATCACCGCCCGGCAGTTGGAAGAGGCGTTTTCAGCTATCGCGGGCACGAAAGTCCTCATTATCGATGCATGCAACAGCGGCGCGTTTATTGGGAAAGGGCTAAGCGGCGGCGCAACGGAGGCAGCTTTTCAGGGCCCACAGTACAAGGTGCTCACCAGCGCGGGGGGCAGCGAGGAAAGCTGGTACTGGTCCAGCGCAGGCAAAAGCCCTGGCGTTGTGCAGGGTGCCAGTTACTTTTCCTCCGTGCTTTCCGACGGCCTGGGCTATCACGGGGAGTATGGCGCCGATATGAACCGGGACGGCCAGATCACCCTGACGGAATGCTTTGGATATCTGCTGGAAAATCATTCAGCCTCCACGCCGCAAAGTTATCCCCAGGAAGACGATTTTGTTTTGCTGACATACGATGCCGCCCAAAACAATGCGCCTCCCCAGGGCAACATCATTTCCGGCATCACGTTTTACGACACTGTTTTGGATATCCGCCAAAGCACGGTGGCCTTTGAGTTTACAGCCGCCCGCCCGGTGCAGATGGCTTATCAGCTTGTCTACTATCTTAACGGCAAATGGCAATTCTCCCACCCCGATCTGAAGTATGACAATCACGAGATAGGCGGAGACTTTGGCGACCAGCGGGGCGCCATATCCGCCGGGCGGAAGCAGCGCACGCTGGAGCTTGCGCCGCAGGGTTCGGACACATACGGCTACGTCATGATACAGCTTGTCACACTGGAGGATGGCAAGGCCACTGTCCATGGCAGCAGGGTGCTGTGCGTGCCGCCCATCAGCGGCGACCCGGAGCTTTCGGTTAAAACCGATACGGCTTTTGACCCCTTACAGGGCCGGGAGCTTTCTATCCTGGTCAACCACAAGTATCCCTGCCTGCTGACTGTTTCCATCGTGGATGAAAGCGGAAAGGCTGTCCGCCGCCTGAGCAGCTATCAGCCCACAAGGCCCCAGCAGCTGACGCCGGCAGGCTCCTTCTTTTACTGGAACGGCAATTTGGCGGACGGCACCGCCGCCGCCCCCGGCAAATATAGCGTAAAAGTAACGGCCCACATAGGCGATGCGCCGTATGAGGCCGTGTCCGAACCGTTTACACTGCTTGGCGGGGAATAAGGCATTGAATCATCAAAATGCGATGTTGATAGACGCCGTTTCAGTCAGCCCGTTTTCCAGCGGAAAATGGAAAATATGCAATAGGTTTGCGTATCCGTCCCCCTGGGGCGGATTATATACCGTACGCTTAACATAGCTTTCGCCCTGCACCGTTTCATACATTTCTTCCACAATGACGTAACCGCAGTCCTTGCCTGCCAGAAAGGGCTTTTGCTGCTTAGCCCATAACCGCATATCCCCGAGCGTGGCTTCCGTTGTCCGCACCGGCATATTTTGCGCGTTCATCTCCACCAGCCGCACCGATTGAAGGGCGTCAATCATTTGAATGGTAACGGTAGCCGAGACCTTCTTTTTTATCGTTTTGCCATTGATGGTCTGGGTTTGCTCCAATGTTTGTGTATGGCTATAGCCGCAAGTGTCATAGACAGAAGCATGGTGGCGGTTGTTTTCTTCCGGGTACAGCGTGCCGTCAGGCCGCTGCAGCACGGGCGTGATGGTTATATAGCGGGGACTTTCACTTTTCAACGCAAGCTTGACGCCCGCGCCTTGCGCCAGTTCCGTCAATTCACGGCCATGCATTTCGATCTCTTGCTGCGAAATATATACGGTGACATTCTGCCCCGGCGTGAGCTCCCCTGGATCCTGCGCATCCTCCGGTATTTCGATGTATCCTTCCCGGAAAGATTGCACCACGTCACCGTACAGCCATATTTCACGGTCCGCCTGCTCCTGCACGCTTTGTCCCTTTTCCTTTAGCAAATAGAGGGTGCCCTTGATATCGAGCGTCGACTCCTCCCCCTCTTTGCCGCCCACAGCCAGCGCCACCTCCCCCAAAGAGGACCCTGCCCTGTTGACATAAGCCGGCATCTCCCGCTCCATGTCAGTTGCCTGCGTATACGCCAGCAGCATCTGCTCTGTCTGGCTGTCCACATCAAACACATGGCTGTCCAGGTTTTCCCACCTGTCATACACCAGCCAGAAGCCGCAAAATGCGTCGCCCCTGCTCACAGTATCCGTCACCTCCGGCCGGGCCAGTGTACAGCCGGTCAATAATGCCGCAAACAACAGGGCATCAGCCAAGAGCAGTATCCGTTTCCTCATTATTTTCTTCCCTCCCGTCAAAATGGAGAATATCGCCTACGTCGCACTGCAAATAAAAGCAGATGCGGTTGAGCGTGGAAAATCGCACGCCTTTGGCCTTTCCGCTGCGCAGGATGGACATGTTGGCCTCGGTAATGCCCACCTTTTCGCACAGCTGCTTGGACGTCATCTTAAGCACCTTCAGCTGTTCCTCCAGATTTACGACAATCGCCATAGTGCCCCCTCAAATCATCATCTGATTTTCCCGGTATACGGCGAAGCTGCGTTCCAGGTAGCGGCTTAAAAGCAGCATTGCCAGGGAAACGGTCAGCACAAGGATGGGGGCCTCGCCTGACAAATGTACGCTGGCAAGCGATTTTAACAGAAGCAGCTGCACAGCGTCCATGGTCAGCATCCCACCCAGGGATACCAGTATGACAAGACGGCACCTTTTCGCGATGGCGGCTGCAATGCGCTGGTTTTCTTCCCTGAAAAAGTTTTGTTCCAGGCTTTTCAGCAACTGATCCGCCATGGGCAGCACAAAGAGCAGCAAAAGCGTCGGCGCACTGTCTTTTACAAAGTGCAGGACCGCTATGAAACCGTCACAGGCTGGCGATGATTCCGCCACTCCCGCCATGGGAGCCCCCAGGCCAAGTGGAAAGGTATCACCGTAAGCCGCGGGCAGGGCGGCCAACGCGCCTTTTACTTTCGCTACATTGACATAAAATACGGAAACGATCATCACGGCACCCAATACAACCATCAACCGCCGCAGTTGCAGGGGAATGCGGTCCGTATCCGCCATGATGCCCAGTATCCACCTGGCAATCAGCAGAGAGTAGAAAAAAACGCAGAGCATGGTTTTCTCCACCCGCAGCGCCTCCTCAAATCCGCCTATGGCGGAATGGAACAACGCCGGAATCATGGATGGGTTGACCATCAAATATAATAGGAAAAACAGATATGCGCTCATCGCAATCAGCAGCCACCGGGAAAAACGGTCTTTGGGCCGCCATGATTTTCGCAAAAATGGCAAAGCAGGCAATAAAGACAGCAGCGCATACAGCAATAGGGCCAGCACGTTGCCCGCTATCCCGGAAAGTGACAGCGCCCTTAGCCCTGCCCCTGCCCACGCGAAGGGCAGCGTAAGCGCATAAATCAAATCCGCGCCGCCTTGGCTGTTTTGCCCCGCCAATGCCAGCACCATGCTGGCAGCCGCCAGCAGCCCCGCCGCCCACCATTCTCTTTTCATTTACCATGCCTCCTATGAAATTATTGATTTTCAATAATTTCATTGCCATTGTACAGCAGTGATTATTGTTTGTCAATAATTTTTGCCGCATTGTCAAAGCCGCTACGCTGCTGTATCAACGCCTTTCGCCAAGCCCCAGTCAATAATGCGGCAGAAAGTATTAATAACACCTTGCTTGTTACGCATCTGTGCATCCAAACGTTTGATGTTTGCAAAATTTGTATGGGAACCTCGTCAACTTGTTTTCGTCTGATGGATTGTATGCTATAATGCAAAATGATTGGCGCCCAAAACGCCGGCCCAACGCATAACCCCTGCCGGGCGCTTGCGCCCGTTCTTCCGCCCCCCTATGAAAGGAGCGATTTTCTCAATGCATGTTACACCCACGCCGCATGCACCGCAAAGACATAAGCCATCAGGCAGCCCGAGGCGGAAGAAGCCTTCCGTGATGCCCAGCCTGCTTCTTTTGCTCGCCGTGCTTATCGTCATGGTGTCCGTGCTCCCCAAGGAGCCGCTTACCCACGCCATGACTTCCGTGCAATCCCCTGATGGACAAGCCCCCCAAGGCACGCCTTCGGCCGCATACCAGGGGCTTGTTATCAGCGAGGTGATGACGGCCAACAACGCCGCCGTCCCAGACGATAACGGAGAGTTCAACGACTGGCTGGAGGTATGGAACAGCTCCGACCACCCCATCGATATGGGCGGCGTGGGCCTTTCCGACCGTTCTGACCGGATTTTGTTTCTCTTCCCGGCATCTACGCTTATGCCGGGCGGCCGCGTGGTCGTATTCGCATCCGACACCAACAACGCTGATCCCGCGGGCATGCTGCATGCCAAATTCAGGCTGTCCTCCGCCGGGGAAACAATCTATTTGTTCGAACCCAGCGCTTACGTCATCCATAAAGTTACAGTGCCCATTATGAACACCGATGTGTCCTATGCCCTGCAAAGTGACGGCTCCTATGCCCAAACGCAGGAATACAGCCCCGGCTTTGAAAACACACAGGACGGCTTTTTGAGCTACCGAAACACCAATGCCGTAACGGAGGGGGCCATTCGCATCAACGAGGTGATGGCCGACGCCCGCACAGGCATCTATGATGAGGATGGGGAGCTTTCCGACTGGATCGAGCTGTACAATACAACCGGCCAGCCTGTATCCCTGGGCGGCATGGCCCTGAGCGACAAAGAAAACGATCCTCTGGCGTGGCGCTTCCCGCAGGATGCTTCCATCCCGGCCCATGGCTATTACCTGGTATTCTGCAGCGGCAAGAACAGGCTGCTGGCCGCCGACAAAATCTCCCACACCAACTTCCGTATCAGCGCGGAGCGGGAAACGATCATCTTGTCCGACAGCCGAGGCCGGCTGATTGACCGGGCAATGATCGACAACCTGTCCATGGACGCGTCCCTTGGCCGCAACGAAAACGGCGGCTGGATGACCTTCCAAACCGCGACACCCGGCATGCCCAACAACAGCCAGGGCGCCGCCCAGGCGGAAAGAAACATGCGCGCCGCCAATACAACCGGCATCTACATTTCCGAAGTCATGTCCTCCAGTGGCAACGGCGGCGACTGGGTGGAGCTGTACAACAGTTCTACCCAAACCGCCTATCTGGAGGGGTATGGCCTCAGCGACAGCCTGAACAGGCCGCGCAAGTGGCAGTTTCCCGGCGGCGCCGCCATTGCTCCCGGAGAATACAAGGTCATTTCCCTGGACGGGACAAATAGCCAGGCCGGCGGCTACCATACCAATTTCAAGCTTCTTCGCGCCGGCAGTGAGGTCTTGTGCTTCTCCGATCCCAACGGCCGCGTGCTGGACAAAATAAACCTGCCGCTCATCCCCACCGATATATCATACGGCAGAACCAGCGGCCTGGAAGGCTTTTTTTATTATGACGCGCCTACCATGGGCAGCGTTAACGGCACCGGCTTCCTGGGCTTTGCGCAGGCGCCGTCCTTTTCCATGGCCGGCGGGCTGTACTACGAGGCGGTCTCCGTATCCATCGCCGTGCCGGAGGGTGCCACCGTTCACTACACGACCGATGGCAGTATTCCCACGCAGCAGCACCCCGTGTATGACGGCAACCCCATTCAAATCAACATGACGACACCTCTTCGGGCCAGGGCCTTCCGGCAGGATTTGCAGCCCAGCAATGTAGTCACGCAGACGTATCTTGTAAACGTTTACCACACGCTGCCCATAATCTCCCTGGTGGCGGACCCGAACGAGATGTGGAGCGATACCGACGGCATGCTCTCGCCAGGCGGAACGCTGGACAGATCGGTCTTTCCATACAAGCTTGTGGGGGGGGGCGATCCGGTTTATCGCACCCTGGGCAAGGTACCCCGGCCAGGGCACGTGGAATACTACGAATTGGACGGCACCCAGGTATTATCCCAGGGCATGGAGTTTGGGCTTTTGGGCCAGTACAGCTTGGATATGCCGCAAAAATCCATGAAGGTACGGGCAAAGGCCGCCCAAGGCGCACCGTATTTTGAAGCCTCCCTGTTTGAGGACAGGCCTTTTACCCAGTACAAATCCTTTGTGCTGCGCAACAGCGGCAATGACGCTGTCTGGTCGCGGCTCAATGACGCCGTTCAGTCAAGGCTGATCGAAAAACTGGATACCACAGTAATTCATCAGGCCTGGAAGCCGGTGGTAGTATACCTAAACGGCGTATATTGGGGCCACTACAACCTCAGGGAACGGGTGGACCGCTTCTTCATAGCCCAGCATGAAGGCCTATCCCTGGAGCAGGCCGACAATATGGACATTTTGGAGTCCAGCAGCACCGTGTACTACGGCAGCAACAAAGAATACAAGGATATGATTGCCAAGGTTAAGACGCTGTCCCCCGGCAAAAATCCCGAAGACCTGAAATACATTACAGACCGCATCGATGTGGATAATTACTTCGATTACATGGCCCTTGAGTGGTTTTTCGGCAACTCCGATCCGGGCAACATCCGCTACTATAAAATTAAGGGCGAAGGCCACAAGTGGAAATGGATCGTTTACGACATGGACTACGGCCTTTTCAAATCGCAGTTTGACAGCCCCACCTCCTATCTTGACCCAAAGGGCGCCGGGCAGCAAAATATCAATAATACCCTTATCCGCAAGCTGCTGGAAAACGATGAAATGAAGGAAAAATTCCTGCGCCGCCTTGGGGAAATCTTTCAGACATTTACATCGGAGGTCATGATCAATGAAATGAGAAGCATGGCCGCCATGATCGAGAAGGAAATGCCTTTGCATTTTGCGCGTTGGGCGGAGCTGAATGAAAAGGCCATCAACATAGACTCTCCTCTCACGGCAGAAGGCGCCATGCGCTATTGGAAATCTCGGGTGGACTGGACCTGCAACGTGATGAAGAAGCGGCCCACCTACTTTTATGAGATCATCCAAAAGTACTTCAGCCTCCCCGACGCCACCATGGCGGAATACTTCGGCTCAAAGCCGCCCATGCCGCCGGATGCTATTTTGAAACAATCTTCACCGCTTTCTTGACGGAAATTTCCTTTTCCGTATAATGTAAGAAGAATCATCACAGGAGGCGCAGGTATGCACGCAATGGCACAGTTTTTGTCGGTAAGCACTCAGGACATCGTTCAAAAGAATCCTTCCCTGTCCGCCTATTTTTCCCAGCAGTTTCAAAGCCTGACACCATGGAAGGTTGTGCTGGCTTTGGGCGTCGGCCTGGTGGCGGGCCTGATCATCGCCTGGGTCTACCGCAGGACCTTCCGGGGCGTGCTGTACAGCCCCTCCTTCGCCATGACGCTGGTGATGCTCACCCTCATCACCACGCCTGTAGTCATGTGCATCAAAAGCGATATTGCCCTGTCTATGGGTATGGTGGGCGCGCTGTCCATTGTGCGTTTCCGCACCGCTGTTAAAGACCCCATGGATACGGCCTATATGTTTTGGTCGCTTACCATGGGCATCCTCTTTGGCGCGGAGCTCTACGCCGTGGGCATCGCCGCAGTGATTGGCATCGCCGTCATTTTGATGGGCATGACGTTCATCAAATTTCAAAACCCAAACAGTTATCTTCTGGTGCTCCATTACGATGAGGCAGCGGAATATGATATCGAATCGGAACTCAAGCACTCTGCCCGCCAGCACCGTCTGCGTTCCAAAACGCTGACCCGTGCCGGCGCGGAAATGACAGTGGAAGTGCGCCTTGGTGAAAAGCACGAAATCGTGGCCCGCATGCTGGATATCGAAGGCGTGCACGATGCCACACTGGTCGCCTGCCAGACCGAAGCGGGAGCGTAATCCCAACCGAAAGGCCCTCTGGCCACACCGCAGACGCATACTTTTGCAAATACGCATTGCTTGCTGTGGCGCAATAAGCATATTTCATCGTACAAACATGAAGTGGAGGTAGACCTGTGGCTGTTCCGCTTCGACATGAGCTTAAATATTTCATCAACGACATGCAGTATGCCATCCTGTCCAACATACTGGACCATACGCTGCACCGTGATCCCAACGGTGATGAGTATAACGAATACCATGTCCGCTCGCTGTATTTTGACGGCATGTTCAACAATTCGTTTCACGACAAGATTAGCGGCGTTCCGGCCCGGGAAAAATACCGTATACGCATCTATAACCAGTCGGACAGCCGCATCCTTCTGGAATGCAAGGGCAAGATGGGCAGCCTTATTTCCAAGCGTTCCGTTGATATCCCCCGGGATTTGTGTGACCAGCTGATGGCGGGCGACCCTACCGGACTGGAGCGAACCCGGAGCGGGCTGTTAAGGGACATGTTCAGGGAAATGACGCTGAACCTGTCTAGACCGGTGGTAGTGGTGGACTATGTCCGGGAGGCATACTTGCATCCGGCGGAGGAGGTGCGCATCACCTTTGACAAGCAGCTGCGCACAGGAATGAAGCATTTTGACATTTTCGACCCCTATCTCCCCACCATTCCCCCCCTGGATAATGAGGTCATCATCCTGGAGGTGAAATACAACCAGGTGATGCCCCCCTACATTCGGGACATTTTGAACACCTACTGCCTCAACCCGCTCAGCAGCGCCATTTCCAAGTACACGCTGTGCCGCAGGTTTGAGGAAATGGAAGCCTAAACATCTAAGAGGGAGGAAGCGACATGGCTTATCTTCTGGGCATTGACCTTGGCACCTCCGGCACGAAAACCGTTCTCTTTTCCGAGGAGGGCCGCCCCGTCAGCGCCCATACTGTGGAATACCCCATGTACCAGCCCAAAAATGGCTGGGCAGAGCAGGACCCGGAGGATTGGTGGCATGCCGCTGCGGAAGGCATCCGCCAGGTGCTGGAAAAGGGGAACATCAGCCCCCGGGATGTGGCAGGTGTGGGCCTTTCCGGGCAAATGCACGGGCTGACCATGCTGGACAAGGAGGGCAACGTCCTGCGCAACGCCATCATCTGGTGTGACCAGCGCACAGGGGAGCAGTGCGATGAAATGGCGCGCCGCATCGGCGTAAAGCGTATCATTGAGATAACAGCAAATCCGCCCATGACGGGCTTCACCGCAGCGAAAATCATGTGGGTCAAGCAGAACCAGCCGGAAATCTATCAAAAATGCGCCCATATCCTTCTGCCCAAGGACTATATCCGCTACAAGCTCACCGGTGAATTTGCCACGGAGGTTTCCGACGCCGCCGGCATGCAGCTGATGGATGTGCCAAAGCGGGCGTGGTCCAAGGAAATGCTGGCTATGCTGGACATTTCGGAAGATCTGCTGGGCCGGATGTATGAATCCCCCGACGTGACCGGCAAGGTTCACCAGGAAGGCGCGAAGGCAACAGGCCTTCTCCCCGGAACCATCGTAGTGGGCGGCGCGGGAGACAATGCCGCCGCCGCCGTAGGCACCGGCGTCGTGCGATCCGGCCGGGCCTTTACAACGCTTGGCACCTCCGGGGTGGTGTACGCAGTATCTGATACCGTGTCCATCGATCCGCAAGGCCGGGTGCATACGCTGTGCGCCTCCGTCCCCGGCAAGTGGACGGTTATGAGTTGCACCCAGGCCGCCGGGCTTTCCCTGCGCTGGCTGCGGGATACCTGCTGCTTTGAAGATGTACAGGAGGCGAAGAAACGCGGCGTGGACCCTTATGTGGTCATGACAGAAAAAGCGCAAGGCGTGCCTATCGGCGCGCAAGGTTTGCTCTATCTGCCCTATTTGATGGGTGAGCGCTCTCCCCATCCTGACCCCGATTGCCGCGGCGTGTTCTTTGGCCTCTCCGCCATGCATGACACATCCCATCTCATCCGCAGCGTAATGGAAGGCGTGGCTTATTCCCAGGCAGAATGCGTTGAAGTGTTCTGCGAAATGAAGGTGCCTATCCGTGAAATGATGGCCTGCGGCGGCGGCGCCCGCAGCCCGCTGTGGCGGCAGATGCTGGCCGATTTATACGGCTGCACTGTTTCCACCATTCAGGCCGACGAAGGCCCCGCTTTGGGCGCAGCCATCCTGGCCGGAGTAGGAACGGGTATCTATAAAAGCGTCGAGGCGGCCTGCGACAGTATCGTAAAAACGGAAAACGACCTTAATCCCATCCCGGAAAACAGCAAGGCCTATGAAGGGTATTTCAAGCTCTACAAGAAGCTGTACCGTTCGATGAAGGATGACTTCAAGGCTCTGGCCGCGCTGAACGGGTAAACAAAAAACTGAGGAACGGAACCATAAAGGGGGGAGCTTAAGGCTCCTCTTTTTTTGTGCCTTTTTCCCTTTTGTATGCCAATTGTAAGCATATGACGGAAAACTCTCATGCTCCCATGCCTGTCGACTAACAGGCGGCCTGTATGATCATTTTGCGGGTTTACACCAGATATATCCATGCAATGCAAGTTGTTACGCATTGCATACCGCTTGCGGCAGGGAAAGGGGAGTTTTCATTGAGCTGTCACGGGTGCAAAAAAAGACGGTGGACGTCGTCCGGCAAGGGCGGTGTATATACCACACCATGGAGCCTTATCTGTTCATAATTCCCTCTCTCGCGGTATTCTTTTGCTTTCTTTATTATCCGTTTGTAAAAACATTGTATGTAAGCCTTTTTCTCACCAACAAATACAGCCAGGCCGCCGGCATACATCCGGCGGTCTCTTTTTATTTGTTCCCGTTTGCTGTATACTGTTTCGGATTACAAATCAACGGGAGGCTGCCATGGAAAGCGAAGCACTCAAATATCTTTCGCAGGACAGACTTTTGCACATCGACATGCTGGAGCCCCTGCGCCTGCAGGAAGCGCGCGTGGTGTATGGCGGCAGGGACGGTGTGCTTATCTACCATATTCCGGGCGGCATTTATATGCTCAGTGCCGCATCGGAGGAAAGCGCGGCACAAATTTCCGCTCTGATTGATGCAACGCCGCTTATGGTTTTGCACCAGCCTTATTTCAAAACGGAGCTGATGCACCGCTTTTCTCTACACCATGTCATGCCTTGTCACCAGGCGGCCTGGATGAAGGATGAGCCGGTGCGTGAGCATAACGGATTTGCCGAAATAAAGCCCCTTACGGAAACAGACCTGCCCATTGTGCTCCTTCACTACACCAATATACCCGACGAACAATACATACGGGAGCGGCTGGAGGCCGGGATGCTGGGGGCCTATGTGGATGGAACCCTGGCAGGCTTTATCGGCATTCATCCGGAAGGCACCATCGGCCTTTTGGAAGTTTTGCCCGCCTACCGCCGCCGGGGGTTGGCCTTGCAGCTTGAGGCCGCCATGATGCACAGGCAGCAAGCTTTGGGGCGCATGCCCTATGCCCAGATCAAGGCTGGAAACGATGCCTCCATCGCCCTGCATAAAAAGCTGGGCATGGAAATTACGCCGGATACCCCGGTATGCTGGCTATATTGATTGATACCGCATCACAAATGGAAAGGGATTCTCGCTTTAGCAGCAAAGCCGCATGATTGTTCATAGACCACTCATCCAGGCAGTGATGTTACAATGTATTCTCTGAAATACTGCAACGGCCTGATCGTATCGCCGTAATTCTCGCTGACAAATACCGTTACCAGCTCATATTTGGGCACGACAATGATATACTGCCCGAACAAACCCATGGCAAAATAATAAGGTACCGGCTCATTTTGCCCATCGTCCAAGCTGGAAGCCCACCAGTGCATCCCGTAATAACCTATATCGCTGTATGTCAGATACCTGGATTTTGTGGATTCTTCCACCCATGAAGCGGGCACAATCTCCATTCCCTCAATTGTACCGCGCTGCAAATACAGATATCCGAATTTAAGCATGTCCTGGATATGAAGCTTTAGCCCATTGGCCCCCAGGTTCACATTTTGCTTTTCGTACCAGTGCCATCTATCAATATTAAGTGGCTTGAACAGATACCGGTCAGCGAATTCGCAGGTTTTTTTGCCGGAGACCTTTTGTATAATGGCCGACAGCAGATGGGAACACCCGGAATTATAGTTCATCCTCTCTCCGGGGCTAAAAGCCATCTCCCGCCCCAGAATAAAACCGATGATATCCCTGCTGTATTCCATCGGGCTGAAAAAATGCCACTCTCCGAACTCCGGCCAATCAAGCCCATCACTCATGGTCAGCAGGTGATACAGGGTAATGGCCTGCTTCCGGGGGTCGTCCTTGGCAAAAGCCCTGCCGAAGTATTCGGTAATCGGCACATCAAGGCTGCCGATCAGCCCTTGCTTTACGCATATACCAACCAGCGCAGATATAAAGCTCTTGGTACTGGAATGTATGGCATGCAGGTTAACAGGCACTTTCGCGTTTTTATGATACTCGTAAACGACTTTATCCTGATGCAGGATGTTAACGCTCAGGACATGATCCCTTTTCATTTTGCCTTGCATGTGCATAATTGCATCCGCATTCATGCCGCATGATGCCAAATCTGCTTTCCCGAACTGCTTCATCACAGCTCCTTTGAATGACAGCTTCTGCCATACCGCATTTGCCCCGTTCCCCCAAAAAGCTCCGTTTACCAAGCGTAAACAGAGCTATCGGTCATGGCTATCTTGCGAACAATCTTCTTCTCCCGCTATCCAGGAAATGCCGCAAAGCCCTTGGTTCCTCCAGCACCCTGCCGCAGCCCATCACAACGCAGTTTTGCGGGTCGTCGGCAGCGGCACAGGTAACCTTCAAAGCAGTGGACACGGCTTCACACAGGCCCATCAGCTCAGCACCGCCGCCGGTGAACAGAATACCCGCCTCAAAAATGTCGGCGGCCAGTTCCGCGGGAGTGCGCTCCAGCACGGCATGAATGCTTTCGATAAACGCCTGAAGCGGCTCGTCCAGCGCTTCGGTGATTTCATCGGATGTGACACGGATCGTCTTGGGCAGCCCCGTAAGCAAGTTACGGCCTGTAACCTCCATGTACAATTGTTCGGTGCGGGGCACGGCGGAGCCGATGGTGATTTTCAGCTCCTCGGCGGTACGCTCGCCGATAAGCAGGTTGTGCTTGCGCCGCAAATACCGTATGATGGCATCGTCAAACCGGTCGCCGCCCGTCTTGCTCAGATCACTGACGACCACTTGGCCCATAGACAAAACGGCGATGTCTGTCACCCCGGCGGACACATCCACGATCATGGAGCCGTAAGCTTCGCTCAAATCAAGACCAGCGCCGATTGCAGCGGCTACAGGCCGATCCAAAAGCTGTGTGCGGCGCATGCCCGCGTCAAACATGGTAGAAATGATGGAACGCTTCTCCACCTCGTTAACGCCGCTGGGCAGCGACACCACCGCCAGGGGGCGCGAAAAGAATCGCCGGCCGATAACCTTCGTAACAAAATAACGCAGCATTTCACTTGTCAGCTCGAAATCGGATATCACGCCCTCCCGAAGGGGGCGGATAGCCAGAATTGTGCTGGGCGTGCGGCCAAGCATGCGCCGGGCTTCCTCGCCGACGGCAAGCACCTGCCGGCTGTCCCGGTCGATGGCTACCACGGCAGGCTCACGG